>JAFGCP010000022.1 GCA_016932595.1 Deltaproteobacteria bacterium | reverse complement strand
CCTTAACAAAACGAGGCAATAGATGCTATTTTCATTTTTGCTCGGCTGTTGTTTTACCCACAGTTTTCGTTATAGACCCAAAAAAAGAAATGACCTGTAAAAAGGTCCGCGTTCCACCTCTGCGCATTGTGCAAACTCCCGGGATAGTCATGTGATCGGTCTCGCTTATCTTATCGATGTGACAATTTCTCCGCCTCAAGGCGTTCGATAAATGCCGGCTCAACGCTTTCAGGCGTCACGTCGCCGCCGCGGACACAACGCGCCCACAGCATGCGCACCCGGTTAAGGCAGATAAATCCTGCCGGCAGAATAAGAAGCAGTATAAAGGTCGCAAAAAGAAGGCCGTAGGCGACCGATACGGCCATGGGGATCAGGAACTGCGCCTGCCTGCTCTTTTCAAGAATAAGGGGCCCGAGGCCGATGGCGGTCGTGAGCGTCGTGAGCAGAATCGGCCGCAAGCGTGAAATGGCCGCGGAATAAACAGCTTCATACAGTTTCTCTCCTGCGAGCATGTTGCGGTTTATCTGGTCTATAAGCACGATGCCGTCATTGACGATAATGCCTGTCAGGGCTATCAGGCCGTACAGGGAGAGCATATTGAGAGCCAGGCCCTGAAAACCGTGGCCCCAGACGGCTCCCATAAGGCCAAGGGGTATGAGCGAAAAAATCAGCAGGGCCTGCGCATACGAGCGGAAGACCAGAATAATCACGATCAGCATGCCGACAAAGGCAACGGGAAAGGATTTCATAATGGAGCGCATGACCTTATTCTGCTCGCGCGACTGCCCCTCATAGGAAACCGTGATCCCGTTTACCTGCGAAAGAACGCGGGGGACAACCACCTCCCTGACTTCCTGGACAATAGGCACAAGGGGCGTCTGCTCATCGGCAAGCCCGGCATCCACCTGGATCTCCCGCTTCCGGTTCAGGCGGTTGATATGGCTGACCGTGCGCTGCATGGTATAGGCCGCAAGCTCGCTGAACGGATACTCGCCCCCGTCGGGGGTGCGGATGCGCATCTGGTCGAGATACCCCAGGGAGGCCCGGTCGCTGTCTTTGTAGCGCACCCAGACGCGAATTTCATCGCGCCCCCGCTGTATGCGCTGGGCTTCCTGCCCGTAAAACCCCTGGCGGACCTGGCCCACAATATCCTGCAGCTGCAGGCCAAGCGCCTGGGCGCGGGGCTTCAGGGTGATGGCGATTTCCCTGCGGCCCTCCTGTTCGGAATCGGTTACATCTTCAAGCTCTTTGAAATCTTTAAGCTCCTGCACCATGAGCGCACATGCCTTGTGGAGCTCTTTGAGGCTGTTGCCCAGAAAGCTTACGGAAACGGGCTTGCCGAACATGTTGAATTTGCCAAAGGTTATCTCACGGGCTTCAGGAAGCGGGCCCAATGCTTTGCGAATGCGCCCCGCGATTATAAAGCTGTCCATCTGCCGCACTTCACCCTCAAGAAGTTGCAGGGTCAGCTTGCCGGCATGGCTCCCCGTATCGCCGAAATCATTTCTGCCGATTTCCCGCATAATCCCCAGGATAACATCCTTGCCGTCGGGCTGCCTGGCCTTGAGCTCCTCATTCACCTGCCAGCAGACTTTTTCTATCTGCTGCAGTATCCGATCGGTCTCCTGCTCCTGCTGCCCGGCAACAAGGGACATATTGATGGGGACGATATCAAAATCGATAAACGGAAAAAAGCTTGCGCCGATCAACCCTCCGCGCAGGAGCCCGACGGTCAGAAGAACAAAGGCCGACGGAGCGATGACCGTTATCCACTTGTGGCGCAGCGTTGCACGCAGCACCGGAGCGTAGATACGGTGGGTCATGAAATGAATCCCTGCTTCGATTGTGCGGCGAAGCTTTGGGTCGGTTTTATGGGGATGCAGCCCTTTTGAATGCGCAAGGTGGGACGGGAGGATCAGAAATGCTTCGATCAGAGAAAACACCAGAGACACGATGACCACCAGTGCAAGGTTCCAGATAAATTTGCCCAGAAAACCGTCAAGAAAAAAGAACGGGACAAAGGCGATCACCGTTGTGAGCACCGAGGTGAACACAGGGCCCAGCATCTCGCAGGTTCCGTCGATTGCAGCCTCCAGCGCCGGCTTCCCCCGCTCGTAATGGGAGTAGATATTCTCGCCCACCACGATGGCATCATCAACCAGAATGCCAACGACGATAATCATGCCGAACAGGGATATGGCATTGATCGTTATGCCCAGCATATTGGCAACGATAAACATCCCGGCAAAGGCGAAGGGGATGCCCAGGGAGACCCATAATGATAGCCGCAGGTTGAGGAAAAAACCGAGCAGTCCCACGACAAGCAGCAGGCCGAAGATGCCGTTTTTTGTCAGAAGCTCGAGCCGCTGCTTCAGGTTAATGGTGCGGTCGTCAAGAACGATGATCTGTATATTATCATGCTTTGCATTGAAGTTGTCGATATAGGCCTTCAGCCGCTCAGCTATTGCCAGAATGTCCTCTTCGGCTGTTTTTTCAATTTTGAGCTTGACCGCATTGCGGCCGTTATAATAGGTCTTGTCAGGAATCTCCTCCCACTTTTCCCTCACATCGGCCACATCGCGCAGCCGTATGACCGTGCCGTCGGGATTGCCTCTCACCGCTATGCCGAAAAGCTGCTGTGCGTAATATTTTCGGCCCCAGGTCCTGATGAGTATCTCCTCCTGCCTGGTCTGGATCGTGCCGCCCGACAGGTTCACGTTTGCAGCCCCCACGGCTGCGGCGACTTCGTCAAAGCTGAGCAGATACCGGCGAAGGTCGGCCTCGGCAACCTCCACGGAAAACTCGAGCCGCGGCAGCCCTGAAATGGTGACCTGGGATATCTCCTCCATGGCAAGCAGGTCGTCGCGCATTTCATCGGCCATACTTTTCAGGTTAAAAAGGTCTGTATCCCCAAGCAGCACCAGCGACATCACATCATCACGGTACCGGCGCTCATAGATAACGGGCTGCTCGCTGTTTTTAGGAAAAGAGCTGATGCGGTCGACGGCGTTCTTGACGTCCTGCAGCACCTTGTCGGTATCGGCGCCCTTTAAAACCTCGATGGTTACCTGAGCAAAATTTTCACGGGAAACGGATGTGACGCGCTCAACATTTTCAATGCCTTCGATGTTTTCCTCTATTTTTTGAACAACCCCCTCCTCGACCTCTTCCGGCGCACCGCCGAGATACTCAACCTCGACAATAATGATGTCGGGCTTGATCTCGGGGAAAAAGGAGTATTTCATATTGCTCAGGGAAAACAGACCGAACCCTATGAGGCTCAGCATCAGCACATTGGTCCAGATGGGATAGCGGATAAAAAAAGCAATGATCTTCTTCACCGGTTCTTTTCCCCTGCGGACAGGTTTCTCGGACGGGCACGCATGCCCGGCGCGACGCCCTGAAGCATATCGACAACCAGAAGGTCTCCATTGTTGAGCCCCCCGGCGGCAATCACATAATCAGGCTCGCGGCGGACGATCCGCACCTTGCGGTACTCGAGCCTGCCGTCTTTAACGACATAGACAAACTGCTGCTCATAGAGCGCCTTGCGCGGCACGATGGCTGCCGACGGAATGATGCTGCCGGCAACGACGGCTTTAATGAATACGCCGTCGTACAGGCCGTCATCGAGCCTGCGCCCGACACCGATATATATTTGAACGGTCTGGGTTTTGGCATCAATGGTTTTACCAACTCTGAGAATCCGCCCCGACCAGGTGCCGGCCACCTCCTCCGAGGTGAGGGTAACGGGCTTGCTCAGATCGATCCATTGCGCATCCTCTGCGGGCACCGGCATCTCGGCCTCAAGATTTTCAAGATTTATTATTTCGCCCAGCCGGGTTCCCGGCCGGGCGCTGGAGCCGGGGCGAAGCTCGGCATCAGTAATCGCTCCGTCAAAAGGCGCGCGGAAGAAATGCTTTTCCAGCAGTATCTCGAGGTCGCAGATCGTAAAATAAATTTTGTAGATATTGAAGCGGGCCAGGTAGAGCTTGATTTTTTCGTTCCCGGCAGGCGGCAGCGCGGCTATGGGCCTGTCAAAACGACAGCTGTTAAAATAATTCTGCCAGGCAGGATAGTGCTCCGGAAAATCAACCTTGATCTCGGGCAGAACCAAAGCAAGAGCGGTCATGAGCTCGCTTTTTGCCGACTTGATGTCAAGGGCAATCTGCCGGGTATCAACCTTCAGAAGCAGCTCGCCCCGGCGAAATGACTGGCCGGGGAGAAACGGCAGATCTCCCGGCTCAAGCGTACCGGTCACCTCACTGTAGAGGGTCACCGGCTGCGCTGAGACAACCCTGCCGTAGGCGGTTATTGCCGCGGGTATATCGGTCAAACGCACCGTGCTGACCTCGACACTTTTCACCGGCTCTTCAGGCTTCTTTTTTGGTGGCGCCGTTTTGAAGCTCGCAAAAAACTGCATGGCTGCAAATCCGACGGCCAGAATAACAAAAGGAATGAAATAGGCGGCTTTTCGTTTCATATTATTCCTCATGGTTCATTTCATCAGCAATCTGCCTGAGAGCGCCCAGCGAAAACCGGGTTATATGTTCGGCAATCGTATCAAATGACCCGGCGTCAAACCCCTGCGCAGGATGCAGCTGCGCAATGACCGGCCTGCCGTACCGATAGTGAAGACATTGCCCGACAATGCTGAAGACGCATTTTTTCACAAGATCATCCCCCGCCCCGGCACCAAGCAGAGAAGCGACGATGGCGCACAGCCGCTCATGATTCGGCCTTATAATATCGCTGATGATCATATCGAAGGCATCGGTGGGCTGATTCAGTTCCCATGCCATGAGCTTACCGCCATAGACGGTCTTGCTCTGATCAAGAATCTCAAACAGGAATGTACGTATAAAACCGGCAAGGGCCTGTTCAGGCCCTTGCCCCTCGCCGAAAGCCTTCAACTGCTCAGCACCTGTCTCAGATAATCCCAGAGACTGCTTAACGACCGCTTCATAGAGCTTTTCCTTGCTCCCGAAATAATAATGAATCGCCGCGACATTAACCGAAGCTTTCAGACAGATGTCACGGACCGTTGCTTTATAAAAGCCGCTGTCAGAAAATACTTCCATGGCAGCCTGAAGAATCCGCTTTTGGGCAGTGGGCATTGCTCTTTTTGGTGCCGTCATCGAAAATCCCTTAAAGGCAAAAAAAAAACAAAGAGTTAGCTTTGCCTTCTGCAGAAAAAAATTGCCTTTTGTGATTTTTTTCTGAAATAAAAATAAAACAAATGTTTTAATCGCTACCTTAAAACATCTGTTTTATTTTGCAAGCAAATTATTCAATAAAACACCACCTCAGTAAAAAGAAAACTGTATTGTAAAAAAAAGGAGGTAACAGGTAGCAGGCAATGTTGCATGGTTTCACAGAATGGCCGACTCGCTGCAATGCCGTGGCTGTTTCAGCCCCGGCTCTTCCGCCCGGCAAGAAATATATCCCGGATCACCACTTCGGCCTGAACCATTTTTGTGCGGTAATGGGCTATCTGCTTTTCAAAACTTGAAAGCGGATGGGTCAGCTTATACCCGATGAACATCTGTTCATACCAGGAACCAAGATGGGATGATGCCTGCCTGTCATAGGCGGCCGGCATAATCACAGCCTCCCGCGGCTGCCGCGGAGGAATGCCCGGCAGGCGCCTGCCGCCCCTGCCCAGCACCAGCGTTGTCAGGGGCAGCACGCTTTCAGGCAGGGCCAGCTTTTCTTTAAGAAAAGCGCAATCCAGAAGCCCTGCCCTGCCGGTCTCTGACAGCATGATGCTGCTGATGCCAAACGCTTCAGCAGCCATGGTCATGCTCATGGCTGCAAGGCCGGCATTGAAAATCCCAAGGCTGAGATTAACAAAAGGCGTTTCCTGCAAATCAGGCAGAAAATTTTTCAGGCGGAAAATATCAGCGCAAATGATGATTGCATAGCACCCCTTAAACGGTATGGGGCGGTCAAATGTTCCGTGCCATTGCTGTCTGGTAAACGTGATGAAGGTCCAGGTCTGGAGATTCACCGTACTGGGGGCGAACCGGCCCGCTTCCAGTATGGCGTGAATTTCCTCATCGAGCAGAGGTTCATCGTTGAATGATCGGCAGCTGCGGCGGGCAAATAACAGCCGTATCGTCTCGGGAAGCTCATGCAGGAGAGCCGCAGCGGGTTTACCGGTAAAAAGAGCCGCAAAATTCCTCAGCCACTTAAGCATATCCGCGCCATGTGTTCATGAAGCAGTCAATGTGTATATGTCCGGCAGGCCTCTGAACTTTTCTTCAAAATCAAGACCATACCCCACAACAAAACCATCTTGAATTGAAAAAGCTGCATAATCTATTGAGAGAGGATGGACGCGGGCTATCTTTTTTTCGATAAGGCAGCAAAGTTTTACGGATTTCGGGTTATGCTGCTGCACATGCTGCAGGAGATAGGCTGCTGTATGGCCGGTATCAATAATATCGTCTACAATAAGAATATGCCTGCCCTTTACCTGAATACTTATATCTTTTTTCAGGATACAGCAGCCCGATGAAACCTGCGAAGATCCGTATGAGGAAACCTGCACAAAATCAATATCAGCATCAACCCTGATATTTCTCGCCAGGTCCGACAAAAAAATAAAGGCCCCCTTCAAAACGCCGATTATGACAGGCCGGCTGTTTGTATAATCAATCGTGATCTGCCGTGAAAGCTCCCGCACACGCTGTGAAATGATTTCACAGGAAAAAAGAGGTTCCAAAGCCGGAGATTTCATACTGGATACACCCTGATGAGCTTAACCTGTTGAATTCCCATAACCATGTCTGAGCAATGCCAGCAAGCCATGCCTTACTTGCCCTTTATTTTTCTAATTATTTGAAAATACTTTTCTTTTTAAAACGCTCAGGTTTTGAGCACAATGGCTGAAAGCCTTTATTTTCGGCCTTTTCATACATGTTTCTACAGGGTTTTCAACAGGATACTAACATTTGGTGTTGAGTATGCCGGAGCATCAATATCTTGTAAGGCAGGGGCTGCAAAACGCAAAATATGGCAGTAAGAAAAATAAACAGCCTCTTCTTTATCAGCACGAGGCTGCTATCGCTGGATATAGCCGAACTTTTTCAAAGCCTTGATATTTTCGCGCCAGTGTTTCTCTACCTTTACCTGCAGATCAAGATACACGCCGCCATACCCCATAAACTGCTGTATCTCGAGCCGGGCATCGCGGCCGATCTTCTTTATCATGCTGCCGCCACTGCCGATAAGAATTCCTTTCTGCGAGTCTTTCTCTACATAGATAGTAGCACGAATGAAGGCGCCGCCTTCCTCCCTTTCCTTCATATCCTCGATAACAACAGCAGTGCTGTAGGGTATTTCTTCCTGTGTGTAATAAAAAATCTTCTCCCGGATAAATTCGGCAATAAAATCACGCTGAATGTGATCTGATATAATGTCTTCAGGATAAAAGGCAGCTGCGACAGGAAGGCGGGAAATAGTTACATCAAGCAGTCTGTCCATATTCTCACCGTTCAGGGCCGACACAGGAACTATCTCGGCAAACTCCATCAGCCCCCGATACGTGTCGATGAGCGGCAAAAGCAGATCTTTGGCAATACGGTCAATTTTATTGATAACCAGAAAGACCTGTTTGCCGGTTTTTTTAAGTTCCCGGGCAAGCTCAACCTCTGCATGGCGCGGTTTCTGGCATTCGACAAGCATATAAATGATATCCGCCTCTGCAAATGTCATCTTCGCCGCTGCTACCATGAAATCGCCAAGCTTGTCTTTGGGGCTGTGAATTCCTGCCGTGTCAAGGAAAACAATCTGGGCCTGATCGGTTGTCAGGATGCCCTTGATGACGCTGCGCGTAGTCTGAGGTTTGGGTGAAACTATGGCAAGTTTTGAACCGATAAGATGATTCACGAGAGTGGATTTGCCGACATTAGGCATTCCGGCAACTGAAACAAAGCCTGCTTTGAAATTTTCCTGTAGTGCCATTGGTTAACCGGAATACATTTTTAGCTCAAAAAAACTGTCTGGATGCGCCCCCACCTTCTGGAAAGATACAAAAAATCCGAAGAACGCGCGATTATTTTATATTATTTTGCCGCAGCGCCCTGCCCCGATGCTGTCTGCTGCCCGGATTTCTTTTCGAAAATATCAAGGCCCTCCTTAACTTTCAGCTTATCGATAAGGGTTTGAAAAGAACCGTTGGCTAAAATCTCATTAAACTGCGTTCGATAGTTTGCCACAAGCCCGACGCCTTCAATGGTTAGATCATAAACAACCCATCTGCCGCTTTTATTGATGAGTTTATAGTTGAGCGGCAGCTCCTTGTCATTGAGCAGAATCTTTGTCTCAACCAGGGCATAGCGCTCCTGCTCGATGGTTTCGTTAAAATAGGATATGTTTTTTGAGGTAAAGCCCTTCGATTCCTGCAAAAAGAGATCTATCTTTGAAATATAGGTGCGCTCCAGAAAATCGACAAAAATATCAATAAACTGCTTCTTCTGCTCAGGGGTTATGTCTCGCCAGTGAGGGCCGAGCGTGCGCCGGGCCATTTCCTCCCAGTCAAATGTGCCTGAAGCGGTGTCATGAATCAGCCTGGTGCGTTCTGCCTTCTTCTCGGGCGCTGCATAGGCGGGGTCTTTCAGAAGTATCAGGACACGGTCCACAACCAGCTTGAGATTATCGGTAATCTGGCCTGCTTCGGCAAATGATCCAAGATACACCAGTACCGTCAGTGCTGCAACTGCTATGAGCATTCCCGCTCGTGCATGTTTCATGATATCATTCCTCCGGCTATGGCTCAGACTTTTCCAAAAACAAATTTGGAAATAAGCTCTTCAATATCAACAGGCGGCTGGGTTTCACGAATCTTGTCACCGGTTTTCAGGATGACATCTGAGCCTCCCGGAACGATATCGATATACTTCTCGCCCAGAAGGCCTTTTGTTTTGATGCGGGCTATGGCATCGTCCTGCAGCTCAACGGCGCCCTTAATGGACAGCTGGACCCTGGCCTTATAATTATCAAGGGTAATCTGCCTGACCCTGCCGATCTCGACCCCGGCAATCTCTACAAGTGCGCCGTTTTTCAGGCCGGCAATTGACGGAAACACGGCTGTTACCTGGTAGCCGTCATTGCCCATCACCTCCATCTTCGCATACCTGATTGACATATAGCCAAGACAGCAGATGCCTGCCAGTATAAAAAGGCCCACAACCAGTTCAAGGGTTCCTCTGCGCATATATGCTCTCCTTTATACGTAGTGAAGCGGTCCTTCAATGCTTCCTGATAAAAATTGTTTAAATTCGGGGTTGTCCTGGCTGACTATTTCATCATAGGTGCCGTTAATAATGATCCGTCCGGCATCCATCATGGCTATTTTCTGGACTATGCTGAAAACACGCGGCACATCGTGGGTGACGATGATGCCGGTGAATCCCAGCCGGCGGTGGCACAGCTGAATATAGTTGAGAATACTCTGGCCGATGATGGGATCAAGGCCAGTGGTGGGCTCATCAAACAGCATAATGGAGGGCTGCATGATCATGGCCCGGGCAAGAGAGGTTCGCTTGCGCATGCCGCCGCTGAGTTCTGCAGGATACTTCTGTGCGTCTTTTTTCAGCCCCATATGCTCAAGCTCGGGCAAAACGCGCTCCCTGATTTCCGTTTCCTTCAAAGCCGTCTTCTCCCGCAGGGGAAAGGCCACATTCTCGAAGACCGTCATTGAGTCAAACAAAGCGCCTTCCTGAAAAAGATAACCGAATTTTTGCCGTAAGGCTACCAGCTGTTTGCCGCGAAGGCTGCATATGTTCTGATCATCGACAAAAATTTCGCCTTTATCGGGCCGCATAAGGCCGATGATATGCTTGAGCAGCACGCTTTTCCCAAGACCGCTGCGGCCTATAAGCGCAAACATCTCGCCCTCGCGTATCTCAAGGTTCAACCCCCTGAGCACCTGGTTGCCATTGAAACTTTTATATGCGTCACGGACGATGATCATTGTTTACAGTGAAATTGAAGTTATGAAATAATCCCAGATAAGAATCAGCACCGAAGATATGACCACGGACTGCGTGGTAGCCTTGCCGACGCCCTTGGCGCCGAATTCTGTAAAATAGCCCTTGTAGCAGCAGACCCACGAGACAATCAGGCCAAAGCTCAAAGACTTTATTATCCCCATGGTGATATCCTTCATGTCGACAAAATTGCTCATCTCGCCAAAATAGGTTCCTTCGCTTACCCCGAGCAGTTTCACGCCGACAAGATACCCTCCCCAGATGCCGATCATGCTGAAAAATGCTCCCAGCAGGGGAAAAGAAATGACCGCTGCAACCATGTTGGGAACGACAAGATAGCGATAGGGATTGACCGCCATTATTTCCAGGGCATCGATCTGCTCGGTTATCCGCATAATGCCGATTTCCGAGGCAAGGGCTGATCCCGCGCGGCCGGTTATCATGAGAGCAGATATCACCGGCCCGAGTTCGCGAAGAAGGGAAAGGGCAACTGTGGGACCGAGCAGTGCTTCGCCGCCGAACTTGCTCAGGGCATAAAAAACCTGCAGCGCAAAGACCATGCCGGTAAAAGCGCCGGTCAGCAGCACGATGACCGTTGACTTGACGCCGATGAAGGTAATCTGCTCGAGCACCCGCCTGAACTTGAGCGGCGAGCCGAAAAGCCAGAAAAGCGCTGTCAGCAGAAACATGCCATAGGAGCCGAGCATTTCAAGCACTCCCAGCACCCCGCGGCCTAATCCTCTGATACAGGAAATAAACACACTGCTCCTTTAAAAAAATAGCCAGACAATTATATAGAGATTGCCTGTTCAGCACAAGAAAAAACGCGACCAGACTGCGTTTGCCTGCATCTCTTGCGGAGCTTGAATGAAACCGGATGCAAAAAAGCATTTTAGGCGTCGAGGGGATGCCCGGAACTTTGAAAACTTGACACAGCGCATTATTTTGTGTAGTTGTTTTTATTAACCATTTTCACCGCCAAAACTCATCAAAGGAATTATCATGGCCAATGAACACATCTCCTCAAGCCTGACATTTGACGATGTGCTGCTGATCCCGCAGTACTCTGAGGTTTTACCCAAAGATATAGATATTTCGACACATTTAACAAAAAAAATACTGCTTAATACCCCTATCATCAGCGCTGCAATGGACACCGTCACGGAAGCACGAACAGCCATTGCCATGGCCCGTGAAGGCGGCATCGGCATGATTCACAAGAATCTCTCTGTTGAGGATCAGGCCAGCGAGGTTGCCAAGGTGAAAAAATCGGAAAGCGGCATGGTGGTTGATCCCATCACCGTCCATCCAGACCAGCCGCTGTATGAAGCCCTTGAGATAATGAAACGCCTTGAAATATCCGGTTTTCCGGTGGTCAAGGAAGGCAAGCTCGTAGGAATTTTCACAAATCGCGACATACGGTTTGAAACCGACTACAGCAAAAAAATTTCCGATGTCATGACCAAAGAACGGCTTATTACGGCCAGGCCGGGCATCACGCTCGAGGATGCGCGCAAGCTCCTGCACAAAAACCGCATTGAAAAGCTGCTGGTGGTTGATGAACAAAATAATCTTGTCGGTCTCATCACGGTTAAAGATATCGAAAAGTCCGTTAAATACCCCTTTGCATGCAAGGATGACCGGGGCAGGCTGCGTGTCGGTGCGGCCATCGGCGTCGGCTCGGATCGCGAAGCGCGCACTGAAGCGCTTATCAATGCAGGGGTCGACGTCATTGTTATCGATACGGCCCATGCGCATACAAAATCAGTGCTTGACGCCATACGCGATACCAGAAAAAACTATCCGGACAGCCAAATCATCGGCGGCAATGTCGCCACTGCCGAGGCGACCGAAGCGCTCATACAGGCAGGCGTCGACGGAGTCAAAGTCGGCATCGGCCCGGGCTCGATCTGCACCACGCGCATCGTTGCGGGCGTCGGCGTGCCCCAGATCACGGCCATCATGGAATGCTGCAAAGTCACGAAAAAATATAATATCCCCTTTATTGCTGACGGCGGCATCAAATATTCGGGAGATTTAACCAAGGCTCTGGCAGCAGGAGCATCTTCGGTGATGATCGGCAATCTATTTGCCGGCACCGATGAAAGCCCCGGAGAGGTGGTTCTTTTTCAGGGAAGAACCTACAAGGTGTACCGCGGCATGGGCTCCCTTGAAGCAATGAAAAAAGGATCAAAAGACAGGTATTTTCAGGCAGATGTTGAGGAAGCGTCTAAACTTGTTCCCGAGGGGATAGAAGGCCGCGTGCCGTATCGCGGCAGTCTTTCAGCAAATGTCTATCAGCTCATAGGCGGTATTCGTTCCGGCATGGGATATGTCGGCTGCCGCACGATACCTGAATTACATGAAAAAGCCAGATTCGTGCGCATTACCTCCTCCGGCCTCAAGGAAAGCCATGTGCATAATATTATCATCACCAAAGAATCACCCAACTACCAGGTTGAATAGTGGCTTCAATGCAGCTTGCACAGCAAAAAATCATCATTCTTGATTTCGGCTCTCAATACACCCAGCTCATCGCCCGCCGCGTCCGGGAGGCAAAGGTGTATTCCGAGATACATCCCTTTAATATCCCGCTGCACAAGCTGAAAGAGCTGAAACCAACCGGCATCATCCTTTCGGGCGGCCCATCCAGTGTGTATGACCAGGGAGCGCCCATTATTGCTGCTGAAACATTTGACCTTGGCGTGCCGGTGCTTGGCATTTGCTACGGCATGCAGCTCACATCCCATCTGCTGGGCGGCAGGGTTGCTCCCTGCAGCAAGCGTGAATACGGCAAAGCAGAGCTCATCATCGACGCAAACGATGATCTTTTTAAAGATTTTGAACCGGGCGGCACGATACAGGTCTGGATGAGCCACGGCGACCGCTTAGAAATTGTGCCTTCCGGATTCGAATCCATCGGCCACAGCGGCAATTCCCCCCTTGCGGCCATGCGCAATAAAACCCGCCGCATCTACGGCGTGCAGTTTCATCCGGAAGTTGTGCATACGCCCCGGGGACGCCGGATTCTGGAAAATTTCATTTTCACCATCTGCTGCTGCGAGCCTGTCTGGACCATGAAATCCTTCATCCAGCAGTCCATCGAAAGTATCAAAGAAAAAGTAGGCGATAAAAAAGTTATTTGCGGCTGCAGCGGTGGCGTTGACTCAACCGTGGCAGCCGTGCTCATCGATAAAGCAATCGGCAGCCAGCTGACCAGCATTTTTGTCGATAACGGTGTTCTCAGGAACAATGAATTCGAAACCGTTTCACGGCTGCTGCGGGAGACATTCTCTATCAACCTTGTGGCGGTTGATGCCTCAAAACGATTTTTGGACAAGCTTGCCGGCATTGACGACCCTGAGCAGAAGCGGAAAATCATCGGAAATGAGTTCATTTCCGTATTTGACGAAGAAGCGCGAAAAATAGGAAAAATAGATTTTCTTGCGCAGGGCACACTGTACCCGGATGTTATTGAAAGCGTCTCCTTTAAAGGGCCTTCGGCCACCATAAAAAGCCATCATAATGTCGGCGGCCTTCCGGAAAAAATGCATTTAAAGCTTATTGAGCCCTTCAGAGAGCTCTTCAAGGATGAAGTCAGGGAAATCGGCAAGGAGCTCGGCATTCCTGATGATTTACTCCAGCGGCAGCCCTTCCCCGGGCCGGGGCTTGCCATACGGCTTATCGGGCCTGTGTCTGAAACCGATCTCAAGCTTCTGCGGGACGCGGACACTATAATTATTAATGAATTCAAAAATGCCGGCCTGTACCACAGCGTATGGCAATCATTCGCCGTTCTTCTGCCCATCAAAACCGTCGGCGTCATGGGCGATGAGCGCACCTATGAAAAAGTCATCGTGCTGCGGGTTGTTGAAAGCGTCGACGGCATGACCGCCGACTGGGTGAAAGTTCCCTATGACCTTCTCGGCCGCATCTCAAGCCGCATTATCAATGAGGTGAAAGGCGTCAACCGCGTTACCTACGATATCTCGTCCAAGCCGCCAAGCACGATTGAGTGGGAATAAATACGGGACCCGGAACTATGCCAATCGCAAACAGCTTAATAAACCCGCTGGCAGTTTAATAGAAAAGGCGGCAGGCAAGAAGCCTGACCGCCTTTTCGTAAATTCCCGCACAAGAAAAAATCACCCGGCCAATAAGCATGCAATTGCAGGCCTGTCTGCTTAAAGAACGGTTGCCTCTTTCAGCTGCCTGACAAAAGAGCCGACATGGTTGAGCATGTCAGGCTTTCCGGCATGAGCCTCGACTTCCTTGATAATGGCGCTGCCGACAATAACAGCATCGGCAAAACGCGCAATTTCCCGGACATGCTCCGGCCTTGAAACGCCAAAGCCGATGCCCACCGGCAGATCGGTAAACTTCCTGATTGTATCGACTGAAGCTTCCATCATATCGGCAAGGCTTTCACGGGCGCCGGTAACACCGGTGATTGAAACATAATACACAAAGCCCGAAGAAACATCGGTGACCTTGCGTATGCGCTCATCAGTGCTAGTAGGCGCAAGCAGGAAAATCGTGTCCAGATGCTGTCCGTCAGCAGCCTTTTTAAGGTCAGAGGCCTCTTCAGGAGGCAGATCAACGACAAGGAAACCGTCAACACCGGCGTCGCGGGCGTCGCGGGCCAGGCGTTCAAGCCCGTATTGCAGCAGCGGATTATAGTAGCCGAACAGAATCAGCGGCGCCTGTGAATACCTGCGGAACTTCTTTACAAGCCCGAGAATCGCCTCAATGGAAAAGGGCTGCTCCAGAGACCTCTGTGCCGCCGCCTGTATGGTGGGGCCGTCGGCCATGGGATCGGAAAAAGGCACGCCGAGCTCTATCATGTCTGTTCCGCTTTCAACCAGGCATCTCAGAAGCTGCCCGGTCGTTGCCATATCCGGATCGCCAGCGGTGATATAGGCAATAAGCGCTTTTTCTTTGTTCTTCCGGAGTTCATCAAACATTTTTGCTATTCGCGACATAGTTCCCTTTCTGGTCAGACGGCAGCGTCCATCTTTTCCGCTACAATATGAATATCCTTATCGCCCCTGCCCGAAAGATTAATGATGACAATTGAATCCCTTTTCATAGCCGAAGCCGCCTTCATCACATAGGCCACCGCATGCGAGCTCTCCAGCGCCGGGATAATTCCTTCGGTACGGCACAGCTCGTGAAATGCGGCAAGGGCCTCCTCATCCGTCACCGACACATACTGAGCGCGGCCCGAATCTTTCAGCCAGCTGTGCTCAGGGCCCACGCCCGGATAATCAAGCCCGGGAGCGATGGAATGGGCGGTGGAAATCTGGCCCTGCTCATCCTGCAAAAGATAACTCTTGGCGCCGTGAAGAACGCCCTGCCTGCCCGCGCACAGCGATGCGGAATGGGGCCCGTTGCCGATGCCGTGGCCTGCGGCTTCAACGCCGGCCATGGCGACACCGGTGTCTTCTATGAAAGGATAAAAAAGCCCCATGGCATTGCTGCCGCCGCCGACGCAGGCGGTAACAAGATCCGGCAGCCTGCCCTCTTTTTCAAGTATCTGGGCTTTCGCTTCGTCGCCGATCACCCGCTGGAAATCCCGAACGATCAGAGGATAGGGATGTGGGCCGGCAACCGAGCCGATGATGTAAAAGGTGGTGCGAACATAGGTGATCCAGTCGCGCATGGCCTCATTCATGGCATCCTTGAGCGTCTGGCTGCCCGATGTTACGGGGATGACGCGCGCGCCCAGCAGCTTCATGCGAAAAACATTGGGCTCCTGCCGCCTGACATCCTCGGCGCCCATAAAAACATCGCACTCAAGGCCAAAGCGCGCCGCGACCGTGGCCGTTGCAACGCCATGCTGCCCGGCGCCTGTCTCGGCGATAATGCGCGTCTTGCCCATGCGCCTGGCCAGCAGTATCTGGCCGACCGTATTATTGATTTTGTGGGCGCCCGTGTGGTTCAAGTCTTCCCGCTTGAGATACACTTTCACCCCCAGCTTTTCCGACAGGCGCTGGGCGAAATACAGGGGATTGGGCCTGCCGACAAATTCTCTCAGAAAATAGTTCAGCTCGTTCTTAAAATCGGGATCGTCCCGGTATGTCTCATAGGCCTGCTCCAGCTCGATGAGGGCAGGCATCAGTGTTTCGGATACATACCGGCCGCCATAGGGCCCGTAATGACCTGTTGCGTCAGGATATTTCATGTGCGCTCCAAAAAAATTACACGTCTATTAATTCAGCGAGCCTGGCTCCGGGGCTTTCCTGCCGCATGAGCGATTCGCCGATGAGAAAAGCATCGACTCCGGCGCTGCTGAGCATCAGAATATCAGCCCGCGAGCCAATGCCGCTTTCACTCACGACTATTCTATCATCGGGAATACCCCGCACCAGTTCAACCGTCGTAGCAATATCGGTTTTAAATGTAGAGAGATTTCTGTTATTTATACCGATAATGCGCGCACCGGTTGCAAGCACCCGGTCAAGCTCTTCCCGGGTATGCACCTCGACAAGTGCATCCATGCCGAGCTCTCGCGTCAGGCACAGCAGCTCACAAAGCTTGTCCTTCTCAAGGATCGCGGCAATCAGCAGCAGGGCATCGGCGCCCAGTGACCGGGCTTCATAAATCTGGTATATGTCAAAAAGAAAGTCTTTCCGCAAAACCGGTATGCACACCTGCTTTCTTATTGCCGGCAGGTAGCCGGGGCTGCCCTGAAAAAACCGCTGCTCGGTCAGAACCGATATGGCTGCTGCGCCATGCGCCTCATACTCCCGCGCTATGGCAACCGGGTCGAACTGCTCGCGAATAACGCCTTTAGAAGGAGATGCTTTTTTCACCTCGGCAATGACGGCAGCCTGCCCGCCCCTGTCGCGCGTGAGAGCTGCGGCAAAGCCGCGGGGCTCGGCAAGACCGTGGATGAGCTCTTTGAGTACAGAAAGGGGCCGTGCGCATATGGAGGCGAAAACCTCTTCCCTCTTATGGGCGACTATATCGTCAAGTATCATATATCAATCAAGTGACCGGGTGAATTCTTTAAGATCGGCAAGCTTGCGCAAGGCGCCTCCGCTGTCGATGGCCTCTGCTGCAATGGCTGCGCCTTCGCGCAGAGTATCAGCCCTGCCGCCTGCCATAATAGCGGCGCCGGCATTTAACAGCACCAGATCGCGGTATGGCCCGGGCCTGCCTTTGAATATATCAACAATGATGGCTGCATTCTCCTTCCCGTCTCCTCCCCGTACAGCATCTAAAGGAGCACGGCAAAGCCCGGCATCCTCAGGTTGCACGCGATAGGACACGATGCCTGACGGGTTCAGATCATATACCTCGGTTTCAGCAGACAGCGACAGCTCATCAAGCCCGTCCATGCCATGCACAATGAGCGCCCGCTTCCTGCCCAGCCGCTCCAGTACCCCGGCAAAAACGGCGGTGAGCTTGACATCGTAGACACCGATGAGCTGTATGTCGGCATCAGCCGGGTTGGTCAGCGGGCCGAGCATATTGAAAATGGTCCGAATGCCGATCTCGCGGCGCACCGGAGCCGCATATTTCATGGCAAGATGAAATTTCGGGGCAAAAAGAAAACCCATGCCGATTTCATCGATACAGCGGCCGACGCTCTCGGGTGAAAGCTCTATGCTGACGCCGAGCTTTTCCATGACATCAGCACTGCCGCACCTGCTTGAAACCGAGCGATTGCCGTGCTTGGCGACTCTCAGGCCTGCGCCGCAGGCGACAAATGCGGCGGCAGTGGATATATTGAATGTATTGGCTCCATCGCCGCCCGTTCCGACAATATCAACCAGGCCTGCCCTGTTTGTAACCGGCACACTGAGCGCCTTGCGCCGCATGACCCGGGCTGCTGCGGTTATCTCCTCAGCAGTCTCGCCCTTCAGGCGCAAAGCCGTCAGAAAGCAGGCAATCTGGGCATCGGTGCATGCCCCTTCCATTATTTCATTCATTGCTGCCGTCATCTCATCCTCGGCAAGAGGCAGATGATCGACCGCCTTTTTAATAGCGTCTATGATCATAACACTTCTTCATTTTTGGATAAGTTTTTAAAATTTAACCGTAATACTCTGAAATGTCAAAACATTTTCAATCTCTGCAGGTGCGGAATGGACATTGCGTTAAAAAAAACCGGGCACAGTATCCGGATACTGTCTTTTTCACCTGGCTTTGCATGGAGCACTGCTGTATCAGCCGTCCGTTCCGGCGCATGCACCCGGCGGTGTCAAACCGGATGTTTATAAAAATCTTTAACGCATGGGGATGGGGAATGGAGCATTTTTCTCTATTTAGCAGCAGTTATATTTTTTTCGTTTTCAAAAGCTCTTTTTAGGAAGGCTACACTATAGAAAAAAATGCTTTGGCCAAATAAGTGGCTGCATAAATGAGGAGAACATGACGGCAGGTAGAGAAGGTAAAACCCTTTTCGTACTTGACGAAAATTTTACCTGCCTAAATTTTGACGGAGCTGGTTGGGGTTATCAGGATGTTGCGATAACAAAACAGCCGGATTGTCCTCTTTTGCACGTATTTTTATTATTAGGACCTGCAAATTTTGAAATTTTGCACCCGAGCAGCACCGCCTCCTCCGGGTTGCTGCGCACCAGCACAATCAGCTCCGGCTTCTGCCATGGTTTTTTATGATTCAGGCTTTTCGTAGACACATCCTGCCCCGCTCCTTTTTTCCGTTTTCCGGGCTTGACCCGATTTTTGGCATACTTGTTTTCCGTTCAGACATTAGTTCGGATGCTCATCCGAGCAGTGTATGAACTGATCAACATAGAGAAGCACCTTTTTCAGCTCGGCAGCAAAGAGAGCGGCATTCCTTTCAACTCCCTGGCTGTCACCGGCTTGTATGGCATCTTCAAGGCCTGCTGAAATCCGCTGGAGCCTCTCCGCTCCGATCTGCGAGCTCATACCCTTGGCCGTATGCGCCTCACGCCGCGCTCTATCATGATCTCCCCGCCGAAAGTGCTCAATGATCGCATCAGGTGAAGGGACATTGTTTTTGTAAATTTTTAATAGTTTAAGATACAGATCATGATTGCCGTCAATGCGGGCGATTGCCGATGCGGCATTGATACCGTGAGCCACGGTCCGGTCGGGATAATCCGCTGCCGGGGATAGCATAATCCGGGCTGAGTCCTCGAACGGCCCCTCGCTCCTCTGCACCCGCCGGGCAAGCACGTCAAGCATCGCAACGGCATTAACCGGCTTCGTAACATGATCATCCATGCCTGCATCAATGCTGATGGCCTGCTCATGCCTCATGGCATGGGCCGTCATGGCGATGATGGGCAGACGTTTTTTCCGGTTCACCTTTACTTCCCACTCCCTCATCTGCCTGGTTGCCGTATAGCCGTCCATGAGGGGCATTTGTACATCCATCAGCACAGCGTCAAAGCGGGCCTCTTTCATTGCAGCAAGGGCCTCGATACCATTGGCGGCATAGCTGACCAGAACGCCGGCTCCCGCAAGTATCTCGCCGGCAACCAGCCGGTTGAGTTCATTGTCCTCGACAACAAGCACGCGGGCGCCACGAAGCACCGCGGGCGGAACCTGCGGCGCTTTGATCTGCTGCGGCGGCGACAGTGCACCGGGCATATCCAAGCCAAGCGCTTTTTGTACGGCGGTAAACAGCATTGCCAGGGTAAAAGGCTTTTCAAGCCACCCGTCAACCCTCAGCTCTCCGGCCGCGGTTTTCATGTCATCATAGCCATAGCCGGTTATCATAAGTATCCGCGGACAGGGTCCGCAGCCAAAGCCCCTGATTTTTTCAGCAAGCTCAATTCCGTCCATGCCGGGCATTTTCCAGTCGAGTATCGCAAGATCGTACTTCGAATTTTCAGACGCCTGAGCGAGTTTTTCCAAACAGGCTGCGCCGGATGCTACCGTATCGACCGCTATGCCCATTATTTCAAGCATGTTCCCGACAACCTCCCGCACCGTTTCACTGTCATCGGCCACAATCACCCGCTTGCCCCGCAATCCGGCTTGCGGTTGTGAAAAGCCCCTGTCGTCTGCAAGGCTCAGCCCGAACCGCAGGTCAAACTGAAAAACGCTGCCCCTGGCCGGATCGCTGTCAACGGTGATATGCCCGCCCATCAGCTCAACCAGATGCTTGCTGATTGCAAGGCCAAGCCCGGCGCCGCCGAACTGGCGCGTCATGGTAGTGTCGGCCTGGGTAAAAGGCTCAAAGAGCTTTTTCTGATCCTCCTCATGTATGCCGATACCCGTGTCCTTCACTGCAAAACGCAGCTCCACAGAGCCGGCATCTTCATGCACGGGATATACCGAAATAATCACGTCGCCCCGCGTGGTAAATTTCAGCGCATTGCCGGCAAGGTTCACAAGAACCTGCTGCAGCCGCACCGGATCGCCCTCGAGAACCTGCGGTGTTGTAAAACCCACATCAAATAACAGCTCGATATTTTTCTCCTGCGCCCTGATCGCAAGAATGCTCGAAATAGTGTCAAACATCGATGACAGGGTAAAAGCGGTTTTGTGCAATTCAAGCTTGCCCGCTTCAATCTTTGAAAAATCAAGAATGTCGTTAATAATCGTCAACAAAGACTGGGCGGATTTGTCCAGTTTGGATAAATAATCCTTTTGCTGCGGCGTCAGGCTTGTCTGCTGGACAAGATGCGAGAGTCCGATAATGGCATTCATCGGGGTGCGGATTTCATGGCTCATATTGGCAAGAAATTCGCTTTTGGCTGCATTTGCGCGCTCAGCCTGAAGCGCCATCTCACGGGCATACACCGTGGCCTGCTGCAGGGTACGGTTCATCTGCCTGAGTTCTTCCTCGGCATGCCTGCGCACGTTAATTTCCCGTATCAGCTCTTTGGTCCGCATAGCAATGACATCTCCTTAAGGCTTATCCGGCATATTTCGGCTTGTACATACTCAACCTTTTCCGTGCAGCCTTTTCTGGCTGCGGCCGTAGAAAATAACGCCGGTCCTGACAAACAGGGCTTCCATAGAAAGGATGCACTGCAGAAGCGCCGGCCGCCTGCGCAGCTGATAGCGCAGGGTCATAATTCTGTTGAGAATAACATGATTCATCCTGTTGCGAGTTTCCGTGATATCCATATCAGCCTCCTTCTCCACTGCCGGACAAGCAGCACGCCATCAGAGTCTTAATAGCGCGTCGGGGTCCCTGCTTTGCATGCAGAACGATCTTTTTGTACGCCTCGAAATACAGCTTCCTCCACAGCCCGGACAAATGCCCTGCGTAAAGTTGGCCTCCGGATTTTCAGGTATATATATTCGCCCGTACCCATCGTTATTACGGATTTTCCAGCACGAAGAACAAATCGCCAACAGGCCTTATAAGGTTTGTTTATGCCTTCAATGGACATCTGAAGCTCCCCAATGAATTT
>JAFGCP010000182.1 GCA_016932595.1 Deltaproteobacteria bacterium | reverse complement strand
TAACGCTTTTCGTAATGTCGAGAAAGGGTTGATAAAATAAGGAGAGTTGAAATGACATTTGATCCTCAATCTCCATACGATGCACTGCCCCTGCTGCCGCCTGCGCAGGATGTGGAAACACGGGCAGTGTTGAAGCAGTGTCTGCGCGCCACGCGCGCCCTTGCCGAACTGAAAGGCAGCGGTGGGCTGATACCGGATCAGGCTATTTTAATCAACGCGATTCCGCTGCAGGAAGCAAAACTGAGTTCGGAAATCGAAAACATTGTCACCACACAAGACGACCTGTTCAACGCGGCGCTTGATGAAACCCACGCAACTGATCCGCAAATAAAAGAAGTTTTACGCTATCGAATGGCTTTACGGCATGGCTATGAAATCCTTGCTGACCGGCCCTTTTCTATGGGCATGATACGGGATGTCTGCTCTCAACTGATGGATGCACAGGTTGATTTTAGAGGCGCTCACGATAGAGTCGCAATTGGTAATCCGCAAACCCGTCAGATTAGCTATACTCCGCCAAGCGGCGGCCCCCTGCTGCGGGATAAAATCGACAACCTCGAACACTATTTGTTGTCTGAAAACGGCCCCGATCCATTGATCCGCATGGCGGTGGCGCATTATCAGTTTGAGGCTATTCACCCGTTCAATGACGGCAATGGCCGCTCCGGCCGTATCATGAATATTCTCTATCTGCTCCATGCAGGGCTTTTGCATATTCCGGTGCTGTACCTGAGCCGTTTTATAATACAGAACAAACCGGACTATTACCGGCTGCTTCGCGATGTAACGGAAACTGACGCCTGGGAGCCATGGCTTCTCTATATGCTCCGCGGTGTTGAAGAGACGGCCAACTGGACAACAAGCCGCATTGTGGCAATCCGTGATTTATTTGAGCAGACCGTCAATCTCTGCCGGACCCGGCTGCCCAATATCTATTCCAAAGAACTGCTAGAGATTATATTTCAGCAGCCGTACTGCAAAATTTCTTTTCTGGTTAACGCAGGTATTGCAAAACGCCAGACTGCATCGGTCTATCTTCAGGAACTTGAAAAGATAGGGGTTTTGCAGGGGGAGAAACGCGGTCGCGAAACAGTCTACAAACATCCTGCTTTATTGGAGGTTTTGACGGCCTAAGGGGAATGTCGATATGTCGATATATTTCTAAAAAATCGACATATCTAAAATATGTGTCGATGAGGTGAACATATTGCCTGCAAAGAAAAAGAATACGCCACTGTTTTTAATCAGTCAATATATAATGAGATCATTAAATGCGGGATAAAACCATGATCAGAAAAACAAATCCTACAGGAAAAATGCTCGCCCTGACCGCTGAAAATGCCTTTAAGCGGGCTGTTGCCAAAGTTGTTGAGGATCACAAACTAACCGGCGCCCCCCTTACCATCTGGAAGGACGGCAAGGTCGTTAAAGTACCACCTGAGCAGCTCAGCGTACAAGAATCACACGTTGAATATACGGTAGAAAAACGAAAAAGCCGGGGGACAACTGCCGGGGCGACATAAGTAAATTAATAACACCAACCATTGGCTGGAGAAATCAGAAAAAGCGTCCGTTGCGGGCATCCATTCAAAAATAAAAATCCGGTCTGCGAGGAACCCTCTTCCGCACTGGGTTATCTCAGGCGAGAAGCATGTGAAGATTGGTTGAGGGAAAAATATTTCAAATGGTGGGGGTTGCTCAGCATTAGGCCGAAACCACCCCCTGAGGAATCATGCCATGACCCTTCATAAGAATTTTCCTATGTGTATTGAAAGCCCTTCCGGGCTCAAAGTCGAAATAAACGCCAACGGCTCCATCCGGCGTATGGACTACGGCGACATCATGCTGAACCTTTTCCTCGGAAATGAGGTCGAGGGCGGACCCGCCAATATCTACCTGCGCCGCAAAAGGGAGACAGTGGAGGCCATACCGCTTCTGGGGCCGAACAGCCCGGCATCATTTCAGATTGGTGAGCAGGGGATAACGGCAGAGGGAGCTTGGCAGGACGTGCGCTTCCGCCTCAGCCTCGTGCTCGCACAGTCTGCACCTGCCTGGTTCTGGCATGTGAAGCTTGAAAACACCGGCACAACGGCGGAAACATATGATCTCATCTACGTGCAGGATATAGGCCTTGCCCATTACGGCGCCATACGGCTCAACGAATATTATGTAAGTCACTATATCGATCACACGCCGCTCAACCACCCGCAGCATGGCGTGGCGCTGGCCTCGCGCCAAAACCAGTCCATGGGCGGACGCTGCCCCTGGACCATTATTGGCTCTCTTGGCCGCGGTGTAAGCTTTGCTACCGATGCTCTTCAGTTCTACGGGCTCGCAAGCCGCGCAGGCCGCATACCCATTGGGCTCACCAAAGGCCTGCCCTGTGCCCGGCGGCAGCATGAGCATTCCATGGCCGCACTTCAGGACGCACCTGTGCTTCTTAAGCCGGGAGCCAAAGTGCAACGAGGCTTCTTCGGCTGGTTTGAAGCTGATAAACAGTCGGCAACAACGGCAGCCGATGCTGCTTTTATTGATACGGCGCTTGACCTTCCGGACGCCCTGCCGCCACCGGCTTCGGCAGTTTTCACCGGTGTGCGCCCGGCAGCAAGCCTTTTCAGCACAGCGCCGCTGCTTACAACCCTTAAGCTTGATGCATCAGACATTGCCTCTCTCTTCGGCGCAGGGCTACGCCATGCAGAATATGCAGACGGCAGGCTCCTTTCGTTTTTCACCGGTGATAATCGCCATGTGGTACTCAAGGAAAAGGAGCTAAAAGTTCTGCGGCCCCACGGGCACCTGCTGCGCACAGGGAATGCTTTGACCCCCGATGAAACAGCCCTTACCTCCACGGTCTGGATGGCGGGAGTCTTTCATTCCATGGTGACGCAGGGCCATGTAAGCATCAACCGTTTCCTGTCAACATGCCACAGCTACCTCGGCCTGTTTCGCAGCCATGGCCTGCGTATATTCGTGGAGATTGACAGCGGCTGGCATCTCCTTGACATGCCTTCTGCCTATGAAATGGCGCCCGACAGTTGCTGCTGGATATATAACTATAGTGGGGGGATGATCGCCGTTCGAAGCACGGGTCCTGCGGACCGTCATGAATTGAGCCTGTCGGTAAAAGTACTGGCAGGCAAGACCGTGCGCTTTTTTCTGTCATTTCATGTGGCCATGAACGGCGACGACGGCAGCATTTCCAGTCCGGTTTCGTATGTGAAAGAAGCAGATGCCATATTCGTGCGCTCAGTGCCCGACTGCGATGTGGGCTGGCGCTTCCCCGACGGCGGATTCCGCATACAAACAGCCCCGGGCACATGCATCGAGAAATTCGGCGGTGATGAACTACTGTTTTCCGACAGCGCTTCCCGCAACCAGCCGTTTCTCTGCATGGTTACCGCTCCGGCGGCAGCCATCGGTTTGCGCATAGCCGGCTTCCTGATTCCCCCGTCGGCCGATGCACAGCAGGGGCTGCATGATTTCTGGAGCCATATCACAGCCGGACTTCACATCGACCCGCCTGCCGGCAGCCCCCTTGGACCTGCCACAGCCCGCGTTGCGGAAATTCTGCCCTGG
>JAFGCP010000181.1 GCA_016932595.1 Deltaproteobacteria bacterium | reverse complement strand
TATGACTGGGCCGGCTGGATGAGCGGTGATGACGTCGCGCACTATCCCTATCCCCGCTATATATACAATCCGCCCTCCGGCACGGGAAGCAATGTCACCTATTGCGGCGAGGATGAGCCTGACGGGCCCTGGGAAAACTGCGACCCCGAGCGGTATAATGTTGACGGCCCGGTGGAACGGCTTCTGGAGCAGGGGGTGACGAAAATAGTTGCCATTGATTTGACGGTCGGCGGTGTTCGTTTTTCTAAGACCTATGACGCAATTCAGATGTCAAAAAGAGCCCTGGATGCCTGGAATGCCGAACATGCAACCGCCATTCCGCTCATTTGGGTAAATGACTACACCAATCTTATGGAAAGGTCTTTCCCCACCGCTCCCACAGGCTGGACCGCCACGGTGAGCTATTCTTCAGGCACTCCGCCGACAGATGCAGACGTCGCCTATGACAGCGGCGCCGGAAATCCCGTTGCCACGGATCCGGACCTCGCCGCAATGCATGTAACGGGCATTGAAGCTGTTTTGAATCCTGCCGTAGCGGATGCCGACGTGGGCGTCATCCTGCTGAATCATTCAATTGTTGATTGGAATGAATATTTTGATCCGAAGATCGACGACACGCTCATTGTCAATCAGAACATCAAATCTCAGCTCCTGGCGAATCATCCGGGCATACATCCGGATAATATTATAGGCGCCTGGATGGGACTTCCGGTATTAAACCCCGAAAGCGGCCTTGTCGAAAGAACCAGGCAAATGCGTGGGGAGAACCTCGGCCAGGCGTGGCTGTACCAGAGCGCGAAGCAAAAGCCCCCGGGAGCATGGGGGTACCTGTATTGGGATGCCCTTGAATATTTGAAGAGCACAGGGGTTCGGCATATCGTTGTTGCCTTTCCGCAGATTGTTACCGATTCCGTTCTCAATCTTGTCGAAGTACACAATCAGATCGCTAAGGAAATAGGGTTCAAAAACTGGCTCTACTGGGCGACGGGAGATACCGCCACGTATCCGGGCGTGGGCCATCCGTTTGCCGATTACTGGGGCAACTGGGCCGATACTGATTGCGGCGGGCAGGAGTGCTGCTTTGAAATGGGCGGGTGCAGCGATAACCGGACCTATCCTCCGCCGCGCCAAACAGCGCTTTCCTCCAAAATGAGCGCCATGGATCCGTCGCTTGTCTATGACGTGTGCGAGTACGGGCACCTCGGGTATGATCAAAGCATTGCGCCCCCTGATGTGAATCAGCCCGTGCAAAGTCAATATGACGGAACCTGGGCCATGTGGCTGCCGCCCAACGACGACCCGCGGGTCGGCCATCTGCTGTCCAAATACGTGCTGCAGGCGGCTAAAAACCAGCTTCAGCAGTAATGGTTTTAAAAAAAATCGTGTGTGCGGTTTTTAATGCTGCTCAAGGGGGAGTCACGCCAGTCATGACTCCCTTTTGAGCTGTCGCGGCGAGGGCTCGAATGAAGACAGTTGTTATTACCGGAAGCAGCAGGGGCATCGGCCTGGGGCTGGCCCGGGAATTTCTCGCGCGCAGCTGCAGGGTCGTACTGAGCGCCCGCGGCAGAAGCCGGCTGGATGCTGCAAAAACAGAGCTGGCCGACGCATTCGGGGCAGACCGCGTGGCAGGCCTTGCCTGCGACGTCACTGATGCAGGGCAGGTCCGCTCTTTGTGGGACGATGCTGCCCGCCTGTTCGGCACGGTGGATATATGGATCAACAATGCCGGTATCATGAATACGGCAAAGCGCTTCTGGGAGCTCGACCCGGCCGAAATGGCGGCTGTCGTCAATGCTAACATACTCGGCGTCATGTATGGAAGCCATGTCGCATTGCAGAGGATGCTGGCGCAGGGGCATGGCCAGATTTACAATCTCGAAGGCATGGGCAGCAATGACAATATGCGCGTTGGATTTACCGTTTACGGTACGACGAAACGTGCCCTCAGATATTTTACCGAGTCGCTCGTTCAGGAAGCGGCGGATACTCCGGTACAGGTATGTACGCTAAGCCCCGGTATTGTCGTGACTGATCTTCTCGTGGAGAATATGAAAACCATGCCGCGGGAAGAGTATGAAAAAGTCAGAATGATCTATAATATCCTTGGCGATACGGTCGAGACGGTGGCGCCGTTTTTGGTTCAGGAGATTTTGTCTAATAAAAGTACGGGTGTGAAAATCAGCTGGCTTACCGAGGAAAAAGCCGCAGGCAGGTTTAATTCCGATGAATTTGCCTCGCGCGATCTGCTCGGTGAGCTTGGGCTGTGAGCCGAGGCCTCCGGATGCACTACCGTTGTAGCATGCCGGGATTTTCCATGCTACGAAAGCTGCCTGCGCAGGGTTGGCTTGAGGGGGCTCTTGCCGGGGTGCACATCACCGGCACGAAGTGCGGACGTTGCCTTAATCAGGGGAACATCGTCAAAGGCGGCGGCTTCCCCGATGATAATAAAAAAAGCATTTGAAAGGACGCAGAGTATGGAGAAAGTCGCAGGAAAAGACATACCCGTTGAAAAGCAGAGAGATCTGCTCATTGCCCAGAATGCCCTGAAGCTTCCCCTGCTGCATCAGAATCTCATCGAGACGTATGGAAACGAAAAGGGTGAGGCTATTTACAGGGATCTCTTCGAATCAAATTTTAAAAAAAGAATCAAGATTTTCGAGGGCAAAGATATCGGCGATATCATGATGTATGAAATCGATATGTTCCCTGTTAACGGATGGAAAATCTGGATTGAAAAGGGGGAAGAAAACGGCGAGCCGGTCTGGTACGAGCACCTTGAACGCTGCCCGCATCTGGAAGCGACAAGGAAGCGCAACCTTCCCGACCCCTGCCCTATAATTTGCGATATGGACTGTATTTTGGGCGAAAAATACAAGGTCGCAAAATGGGAAAGAAAAAAACATTTGCCCGCAGGCGACAGTGAATGCTGCTTCAGGATAACCCGGGCACGATAAGCGTCGGTTTCCCGGGTTCATTGCCCGCGTCAAAGGTTTTCAGGCAGGTGCGGCTGGCGTAAGCGAGCGCGCGGAAATATCGTGCCATAATTCGAGTTGCGCGATAGTGCGGTGTTTATTCGCAGCTGATGCTTTGGAATGCAGCGCTTATTTTAGCTGCGGGTCGCAGTATGCGTCTGCCCCGGAAAGCTCACGTCGCCGCCCGGCTGCGGCGGAAAAGTTCGCGCGGGGCGGAGCCCGGGGAGAAAATTTTTTCTTGACAAGTTATATTGCAAGGCCTATCATCCTCAGTGTAGTATTCTTAAAGAATACATTCATTAAGCGATTTCCTAAGGGAGCATTTTCAGGGACGGTTTTTTTAGGTGGGCAGTGTCTGATGCTGCAGTCGTTGGCAGGCGTAAGACGCGAAAGCCCCATAACGGGAAACGGTTTTCAATTCTCTTTTAATGGAAGGTGGTTCTTATGGCGAGGGTACCTTTTAACGATATGATCCGCTTTACCGACGAGCTTCTGGTAACGCACAAGATATTCGACGGCCTGGAGCTTGAGCCCCTCAATACCTATCTCGGCATGGATACACAGCCGGCCTGGGAGTATAAGACGCCGCTTGCCAGCGGGTTTTATAAACCCTATGTGTTAAAAGGATCTGATAAAATAGACAAAATAACCTACGGCGAGCTCCACTACATGGGCAGGGCCAAGTATTGCGCCCTGAACTTTACGGCAAGCGATGATTATGATCTGCCCATTTTTTCCTGTGAGTTTGATGAGAGCGCCCCGCGGCTCAGCATTACGGTTGACTTGATGCCCGTAGTGGATATCGCCGTACATCCCGAATATCGCGAAAAATATCTTGACCCCCTGAAGGATATCTGGCGCACATACCGCACCCTGCCGGGGCTTACCAAAGACGGCAGGTGCCACGTGCAAAGGCGGTATGCCCCATGGCCCTGGGCACGCGCCGCCCTTTCCCCCTATCCTATTGACGGACGCGTAGAGGAGCCGGAGACTCGCCTGGCGGTTCTCGATGCAGTTGTGGCATATGCGCGCGTCTGGCTTGACCTTATGAAAAAGGCAGAACCCATACGGGATCCCGCATATAAGCGTGAAATGATCACGCGGAAGCGGGCGGTTCAAAAATACTTTCGGGAGCTTGATCCGGGCGGAGAAGTCATAAAGAAAATTTTCGGGGCTGAAAAGCAGAAGCTTTTTGTCAGTCTTATTTTTTGAAGGGAGGCACGGCAATGGTTGAAAAGACATGGGCTCCGTATTGTGAGAAAATGAAGGAGCATCTCGACCAGCTGTCCCTGGTCAGGCTTACACAATGGCAAGGCGCGGATATTGCCGGCGCTGAGCATAGTGCCGGTCCGGGCGGCAGCGGAACCGTTCAGGCATTTACTGCGGATAAGATCGAAAAGGCCGCCATCGCGAGGATTATGGCCGGAGACGCCGTGCAGTATGGCATCTGCACCATTTTCCCCGCAGAAGGGTTTGACCTGCCGATCTATTTTTCCCGCTGGGAGGAACGCGCTGACAGCATTTCCATTCTGGTTGATCTGGTGCCGACGGTTGACAGCCTGGTGGATGAACCGTACAGAAAAAAATACATCGAAACCCTTGGCCCCCTTTGGGATAAATATTCAAACCTTCCCGGCATGGCGCCGGAAGAAAACGATGCCGTGCGGGCTGTCTGCTCCATCGTCTATACGGCAGCCGTCATCCCGATTGAGCGGGAGGGCATGCGTCTTGCGGCCCTTGCACCCCATACGGAGTATTTGAAAAAATATCTTGAATTTCACCAGTCCGCAGTGCCCGTCGAGGACCCTCAAAAGCTTCAGGAAATAAAGCGAAAAATCGCAGCGGTCAAGGCGACGCTTCGAGATTATTTCAAGGGAGCGCTTGCAGGGCCCGTGGGGCAGGGCCTCGGGGCGGGTCTCTCCGAGCAGTTATCTGATATCCTTTTGTAAGGAGAATGTTATGGCCATTACCGATGTGCTTCAGAAGGGGATTGACTTTACCAATGCCGATCCTGCGGCCAGGGATATGCTTGCTGATTTCAAGGATCACAGAGTCGGGGTGAAGCTGGATAACGCGGAGGTCACGATCGTTATAAAAGACGGCGTCGTTGCTCTTGAAAACGGCATGCGCGATGACTGCCACGCCGCCATGCAAATGAAGGATGCCGATCTGTACGGCGCCATAGACAACAGCTACGACCTGATGGAAATACGGGAAAAGGGCGACATTATCAAAGGCGACAGAACCGATCCCGCCACGGCGGTACATTTCATGGCCCTGTTTCCCTATTTTGACGCCATGGTCCGGCTGTACGAAGCGGATGAGGAATTTAAGCAAGCGGTGGATGTGCTGAAAGCATCATTATAGGCGGAGGAGCCATTGCATGGTCATACATACGGTTGATAACGAAAAATGCCGCGGCTGCGGAAAGTGCGTTGATATTTGCAGCCTTGAGCTCTGGATATTAATCGATGCCGAGGGCGGCAAAAAAAGGGCCCAGGTCATTGAAGAAGCAAAGGATATATGCCACATGTGCCTTGCCTGTCATGATGCCTGTCCGGAAGAGGCGATAACCATTACGGAAGAATAATAGCGGTTGTGCAGCTGTTTGTTAGAGAACCAGAAAAAGCCGCGCAACCAATGCCAGGGGAACCTGATAATGTTTAAACGCTATGTGAGCTTTTCAGTAATTATCTTTATAAGCGCTGCGCTGATGGCCACGGCAGGGTGCGGCAGGTCCAGGGAAAAGATGAAAATGCCCGTCATAAAGATGGTCACTTCCGACAATGTTATTGCCGTTGCGGCTCCCGATGACAAGAATGTATGGATTGTCGGTAATTATGGTGTCATTTATCATTCGGCTGACAGCGGGGCGTCCTGGACGAAACAGGAATCCGGCGTGGAGACGCTTTTATGCGATATTGTCTTCCTTGATGATACCTGCGGCTGGGCGGCCGGCAGCAGGGGCTTGATACTGCATACCGCCGATGGCGGGGCTACCTGGAGAACTCAGGAGTCAGGCACCAGGCGGCACCTGCTGGCTCTCTGGTTTGCGGACAAAGACCATGGCTGGGCAGTGGGAGAATATTCGACCATTCTGTATACACATGACGGCGGAAACACCTGGGCCCGGCAAGGCGAAGAAAGAGACAAGATTTTCAATAAGGTTTGTTTTGTAGACCGGGAAAACGGCTGGATTGTCGGAGAGGCGGGCATCATGCTGCGCACGGTAAACGGGGGCGCTGCCTGGGAGCCTGTGGTCCCGGAGTTTTTCAAGAGGGCAAGTCTTGAGGAGGAATACGATAATCCGCGACCGACGCTGTTTGGCCTTTATTTTGCCGATAGGCAGCATGGCTGGATATGCGGCATGGACTCGACCATTCTGCGCACCACGGACGGCGGCGGCGCCTGGGAGCTGCTGAAAACCAGGAAGGGGGAGCCTGTTTATAATATTTTTGTCAAGGCAAACCGCGGCTGGGCTGTGGGCAACAAAGGCACCTACCTCCTGTCGCGTGACGGCGGCATGACCTGGGATAAACAGGAAGATCTTATTAAGACAAAGCTGCTTTTGGCGGATGTTGTTTTCAGCAGTCAGAATACGGGCTGGATCGTGGGCGCATCAGGCACTATTTTGAAATCAACCGACGCAGGGGACTCATGGAGCTTCTCCTCCGGGCTTTCATATATCTTTGAGGGCTTTAAAATGCCCGAAGGCCTCGAAAAAAAGATTATAGAGTAAAACACCATAGATGCTTTTTTCTGAAGGGCGCAGGATATGATGGAACGTGTTGCGAATTTTATTATAGGAAGGCGGCATTGGATACTGAGCCTTGTCGTGCTATTGACGTTTTTTTTCGGCTATTACGCCAGTAAAATAAGCGTTAAAACCGTTTACACGGACCTCCTGCCGCAGAATCATCCCTATATCAACGTACACAATGAAATACGCAACGTGTTCGGGGGGGCAAATCAGGTCCTTATTATGGTGCAGGTGAAGGACCCCGCAAAAGGGGGGAAATACGCCGATATTTTCAATCCCGACACGCTCGGGAAGGTTAAATTTATTAACGATGAGCTCAAAAAATTTCACGCCGTTGACCGCTACAAGATTTTATCCATAGCAGAAAAAAAAATCAGGAACATGCAGCTCACCAGCAAGGGGTATGTTTCTGATCCGGTTATGTGGCCCGATGTTCCGCAAACCCAAGAGCAGCTGCACAAGCTCAGGCTCAATGTCTACGGTAATCCGGCCTGCTATCCCGGGCTTGTCTCCCTTGACAGCAAGAGCGCTTTGATCATGGTCGACTTCTTTGAAGAGCAGATCGATTATGCGACCTGCTTTAAGGAACTGCAGGAGCTGCGGAAAAAGACGGAAGATGAAAATCATATAATTGCTATAGCGGGCGAGCCCATGCACCTTGGCTATATCGACAGCTATGTGGGCGATGTGGTTAAAATTGTAACCTATACCGTTCTTGCCATGCTGATGGTCTTTTACTTTTTCTTTCGATCAAAACGGGGCATGCTCCTGCCAATCGTGGCTGCGGCCATCAGTGCAATCTGGGGGCTGGGGTTTTTGAGCCTGCTGAAGTTCAACCTTGATCCCCTTGTCCTGGTCTTTCCCTTTTTGATTGCCGCCATGGCGGCGTCTCATTCAACGCAGGTGCTCAAGCGATATCAGGAAGAAGCGGGCAAGACGGGAGATAATCTGGAGGCGTGCAAAAAGGTTGTGCAAAGAATGTTTAAACCGGGACTGGCCGGCATTCTCACTGATTCTTCCGGAATTCTTATCATTGCCATCACGCCCATAGCAATCTTGCAGAAGATCACCCTCTCCTGCGCATTCTGGTCGTTCATTACGATCATTGTTGCTCTGGTGTTTATCCCGGTACTGCTTGCCTATATGCCGCTCAAGGCCGAGACGCATAAGCGCAGCCTTCTTGATAAAGCGCTTATGTTTATCGGGGGGTGGCTGAACCGGAGCGGCAAATATGCCGTCACGGCAGCCGCCGTCGTGCTGTGTGTCTGGGGAGGCGCCTATGTCGATAAAATCACCATCGGCAATGCGGTTCCGGGCTCTGAAATCCTGTGGCCCTTTCACCGGTACAATGTCGACAGCTTCAGGATCACCTTTTCAATGCCGCTTTTAAATCCGCTCTATATAGTGCTCGATACCGGCAAATCCCAGGGTGTTGCCCATGCAGCTGTGACCAGGGAGGTGTTAAATTTTTCTCGGCATATGAAGCAGACTCCCAATAAAAAAGTTGTGATGGTGCAGACCCTGCAGGGTCGGATACCGGGAATACACAGCGGCATGCGTGAGCAGGACCCGCGCTGGAAGTTTCTTCCGGATGACGACAGCCAGACCGAGTTTCTCTTTCGTTCGGCCATGCAGATGGGCGGGCCGGGGAGCTTTGACAAGTATGTCGACATGGGGGATCAAAATACCAACATCATTATTTACTGCAGAGATAAGACGGCTCAAACCATCAGCGAGGTTATGGGCAGAGTGCAGGAATATATCAAGGACAAGTCTACGATTGCAGGAACAGGCATGAAATACAGGCTTGCCGGAGGCGCGGTCGGCGTACAGGCAGGCGTAAACGAGACGCTCACCGAGTATCAATTGCTGACGCTTTTTCTTTCCCTGTTTGTTGTTTTTTTGTTCTGTGTGGGGGCTTTCAGATCATTTATCGCTGGCTTCATCATGGTTGCGCCTCTTGTGCTTTCCAATGCGCTGACTGCGGCATTCATGGTGCTCAATAACCCGTCCCTTCCCCTGACAACGGCCATCCTGCCCGTGTCAGCTGTGGGCATAGGTCTCGGCGTTGATTATGGTATTTATCTTGCCAGCCGGATGATCGAGGAGTGCAAGGGCGGGAAAAGCCTTGCTGAGGCGGTCACCATAGCCATGGGCACAACCGGCAAGGCCGTTATTTATGTTGCAACGACGCTTATTGTGGGGATTGTGTTCTGGTTTCTTTCAAAAATGATGTTTCAGGCCCTCATGGGGCTTTTGCTTGCCGTTATGCTGACTTTGAACATGATAGGCGCGCTCCTGGTTGTACCAAGCCTTATTTTAATTTTCAAGCCGGCGTTTATTGTCGGCAGGAAGGCAACCACTACCGCTGAGCGGGTGGCTTGATCGCGCCCTGAAAGGGCGTGAACAAAAACACGCAGTGTTTTCAGGCGCCTTTTTTAGGGGCCATCGCCACGGGCGATGGTTGTCGAAAAACAAGAAACCGTACACCTTTCAATTAAGGGGGCAGTATGAAAAAAGGAATCGCAACAGCAGGCATTCTGATCGGATGCGTGTGTTTTCTCCTGGCCGCACCTTCTGCGCAGGCAACGGTTTTTCTCATGGACGGAAAGCTTCAGGTCAACGGGTATTTTAAGGAGCAGGCATACCTGCGCCTTGATATCCCTAAGACAGAGGACCATTTTCATAAGTCGAATTTCGACTTTGTGCGAACCAGCCTATTTTTTGAATCGCTGTATAAAATGCATGAATCCGAGGACTATACCATCAATCTTTTCACGGGATTCAGGTATTACTGGATGCATGACCCGCATATCGACAGCCAGTTGAAGCGGGGCATCCCGTCGTGCTCCTACAAGGAATATACGCATCCCCGCGGCGAGGACTTTATCACCGAGGCCTATGTGCATTTTATCAAGGGTCCCTTTGAGCTTCGGGCCGGCAAGCAGATTGTCGTGTGGGGTGAAACCGATATCAAGCGTACGGCCGACGTTATTAACCCGCTGGATGTCCGCTACGGCTCTCCGGGCACCGAGGACTGGGAGACCCTGAAGCTCGGCCTCTGGATGCTGCGTGGTTTTTATCAAACCGACCTGCCCGGCAATCTTATGTTTGAGATGCTTGTCATCCCCGGTGATTTCAAGTATACGCGGGTCCCCATCGAGGGGACCCATTACGGTCCCAGTCCCGCAAATACGTCGTTTAATCCCGGCAAGGGGTTCGGGATTTATGAGTGGGTGCAGGAGAAGGCGCGCCGTGATGCGCCGGGGTGGGGTTTGCGCAATACCGAGGTGGGGTTTAAAATCAGAGGGTATACCTGGGATATCGACTGGTCGATTTTTTACTTCAATACCCGCAACGATTCGCCGACAGCCAACGGCAACTTCAGCAAATTCGCCAACACCTATGTCTTTTCAGGGCTGAAATCCATCCTGACCGGATCGAAAATAGATCCCAAGTTCCCGGGCTACAAAGTCTTCAACTACAAGCGCTACGAAGTGATTGGCGGAACCGCACAGACGATTATCGAGAAGCTCCACGGATCGGAATGGCGCTTTGAATGGTTCTATGAGATGGGCAACCATTTCAACAAGGGCACGAATAATGACAGCAGCGAAATATATGCTGAGTGCGAGCGGGATACGGTCGGCGGCGGCCTTGTGTATTCCGACCGGTTTACCATTCCCTGGTTTACGCATTCCCTGGCCAATGATAAAAAGCTCAGCTTAAGCCTGAGCATGTTTTATGAAAAAGTGCTCGGCGATTTTCACGATATTATTATTTATGAGAGCGGCAGGGGCCATCGCCCGGGCGACAGCCATGCCACCGAGTTTGTCTGGAGCATTTCGCAGCAATTGTTCCAATCGCAGGTCATGCTGATGTTCACCGGAAGCTATAACCCGATCGGTAAATATTTTCTCTGCCCCATCTTATCCTATGCGCCGGGGAGCCACTGGCGCTGGGAGATGGCATTGCCCATTTACGGTTCAAAGGCCAGCGGGAACAAGGGGCTGCATGATAAGGACAGCATACTGTTTAGAATCCGCTATGAGTTTTAAAGTATATAAACCCCTATAGCATAAGGAGGTTATATGTCTCTGCATTTTGTGCGAACGTGTTCAGTGTTTTTCGCTACTGCCTTTATGGGATTCGTGCTTTGCGGCACCGCACCGGCCGGGGAGGTGCAGTATCCCGTTGCAGCCTACAGCGCCGATGAGCTTGCAAAAGTTCGGGAATGGGAAAAAACATGGGTAGGGAAAAAGATTGAGAAAAGCAATATTGACCAGGTCGCCCAGTTCCTGCCGGACCAGATAGTGCAGCTGTACAAGGATCCCAAAAAATGGGGGGCGCCGGAAGCCGAAGGCCTGTTTTTTTCAATAACCCCGTATACGCAGGTCATTGAAACAACCGGCGTGGTAACGGCAACCAAGAAGTATGCTCCCAGCGTCAAGGTAAACGCCGAGGGGGACATTGTCAACTATGCCGATATTGCGGGCGTGCCCTTTCCCAGCCCGAAAACCGGCCTTGAGATTGCCTGGAATTTCGACTTCAACACGCATGGCGATTCCAACCACTATTCGCGGATAGGCCCGGTTATTGCGCCAGGTGTGAGTATTGAGCGGAATACAAATCAGGATATGTATGAGCTGTACTGGATACACCGCACCGATGTTGACCCCGTTCCGGCATATGCCGACAATCCCAAGGGGATTCACCGGGGGCTTTTTCTGCATCTGTATGACCCCCCGGAAAGTCAGAATTCGAGATTTTTCAACCTGCGCTATATCGACAAGAACAAGGAAGATGACGGCTACATGTGGTATGCGCCGTTTCGCAGAATCAGGCGTATTAATGTCGGCCAGCGGACAGACACTATCGATGGTTCCGACATGATTTATGATGACGAATACGGCTGGGACGGCCATATCCAGCGCAACACCTATAAGCTGATCGGGAAAAAAGACCTGCTCTGCTCACGGCATACGGACATCAAAAAGTTTCAGCGGGCGCCGGGTCAGGCTGCCCCGAACAACATAACCCGCGAGCGGATAGCAACGTATGTGGTCGAAGTAAAAAGCAAGGATCCCCATTACCTGTATGGAAAGCGGATATGGTATGTTGATCCGGAAACCTATTTAATGCTGTGGGCCGAAATGTACGATGAACTGCAACGGCCCTGGAAGTGCTTTGAATACTTCCATGAAAATTTTAAGACCAATAAGGGAGAGATGAAAAACATGATCGCCGGGGTTATGCTCCTTGATTTTCAACGCACCCATGCGTCGCTTCCCCTGCATAGCATCCACGAGGTCGGGTCAGAAAAGGTTAATAAAAGAATGTTTACTGTTTCCTATCTCCAGCAGGCGTATTAAGCGGTCATACAAAAAGGCGCCGCTGTAGATAAAGCTGCAAGCGCGAAGGAAATACACGATGCTACTTGCGACCGGGTGCATTTTGCTGTTGCTGGCGGGCTTTATGGTTTGGGCAAGGCCGTTTTCTTTCAAGCCGGGGCCCGAGGCGCTGGACAGTATAGCCAAAAGCCAGAGCGTACAGAAAATCGATTTGGGATGGGGCGGGACCAGCTATGCCTTTCTGCCGGATCGCACGAAGGCCGGGCAGGGCAAGGGGCTTATTCTGTATCCCGGCGGGCTCATAGATGCACGGGCATATGCCCCCTTGATGCAGGCCATTGCCGCGGAAGGCTATCTTGCCATCGCCGTAGCTATGCCCCTTGACCTTGCCGTGCTTGGATATAAGCGGGCCGCCGCTGTTGTGAAACAATTTCCGGAAATTGAGAAATGGGTTCTGGGCGGGCACTCTCTGGGCGGCGTGATGGCATGTCGGTATGCCAGGTCAAACGCTGCGCAAATTTCCGGCTTAATTTTGCTGGCATCATATCCGTCACGCCGGTTTAGGGTTGATGCTATGACGCTGCAGGCCGCATCAGTTTTTGCCTCCCGGGACGGGCTGACCACCTTAAGCGATATCGAAGCATCAAAACAGCATCTTCCAGAAGGAACGCAGTTCTTTGAGATTCAGGGCGGCAACCATTCTCAGTTTTGCTGCTTAAAGAAAAAAAACCAGCGTTATCCCGGAGACAATCCGGCAGCCATCTCCCGCGCGCAGCAGCAGCAGGAAACCATGCGGGCTGCGGTGGCTGTTCTAAAGAGGCTTTGAAGTATGATTTTGTTGGTTTGTGACCGGCTGCAGCGGACAGCGGCACAGGCTGTCATCGATGCCGATGGCTTTTTTTAAAGCAGGAACCTTTATGATACCAAAGCATAAAATATTTCATATCCTGCTTTTCATTGTGGCAATTAATGTATTGTTTGGCTGCCCGAGCACGGAAGCTCTTGTTGAGAACATCCTGCAGAAAAGTTGCTGCGTATTCTCGCACGTCGACGTGAAAAAAAGATATTGCCAGGCACGATGTATACACGAGGTCAATCAGTCATTCATTCTGCATTCGGTCCATACTTTATTTTCAGCCGCCGCTTCAGGCCGTCCTTGCCTTCGGACGGCACTTTCTCCCGTCAACATCCCCTTACCATTCCAGGGCTCGATGCGACTCAATCTATGAATGTGTACGGTGCTGCCGGGCTGCCTGTTGGCTATAAATTTTATGATGTATCATTTGCCATAAAGTTTGTTTCAACGGCATTCCGGTACCCGTTCTGGTTCAATGCGGCTGCTGCGCCGGTTTTCGCATAGTTGTAAAAATCCAGCACGGCAGGCGCGGTCGCTTCTTATTAAGGATACATAAAATTTCCGAGATACACGCAGCATATTGCGGAAAGGTTGGGATGATGAAGAAAGCATACATGAAAACACTGCTGTGCTTTGTGCTAGTACTGATTGCTGTTTCGGTTTCTTATACGGTCCTTGCAAAATATAAAAACCGGCGTCAGACACCGGACTATTATGAACTGTATAAAACGCAGGATTCTGTACCGGAAGGGAAGGTCGGCATATTTGTAACCGGATTGATTATGCCCGAAAAAATGGATTATCCGTTTTTTTATAATATCACACAGAAAATTTTCAATGCTATTATCCCCTGGCCCTTTCGGCTTTTTTCCAAGCTTGATAAGGGCGTTGCCCTGCTTGACGCGGTTAAATACCACGAGCACGAAGAATTTACGCCAACGCGACTGGTTGATCAATACGGCAATGACAGCGACATTGACGGCGAGCCGTTTATTGAAAAATACAAGAAAGGCGAGGTTGTATGGCAGCCGCCTTCCAAAAGAATTTATTTGGACCATGGCTATTTTCTGTACACCGGTCACAAAGCCGGCTTGCCCTCCCTGAGCGGCAAAACAATGAACAAGGCCAACCTGTGGTATTATGACCGCGGCATCAAACAGAAGAAGCTTCCCCACTGGCAGGGGACATTTGAAGTGATTAACGGCGCACTCGATAAAATCCGTTCGAAATACGGCGCAATTCCAGTTCGCGCGGAAAGCAGCATGTTTTATTATGGCATGAAACAAAAGCTTTTCCAGCTGCTCGATGAAGGGTGCGAGACAATTGTTCTAGCTGCACCCATGCCGATTTATTCGCATTTTGAAGAGTTTAATTCCAGTTTTCGGCACAGCATGGAATACATCAATGAGTGGAAAGCTCAACATCCGGGAAAAAAGGTCAAAGTCATCATGGCCCCCCCCATGGGCCAATTTCAGCCCATGCGCCAGGCCTTCGTTGACATGCTCAAAGACAGACTCGACAGCCTGCCAAAGGGATCGAGTGTTACCGTAGCAGTGACCGTGCATGGCATGCCGTGGGATCACTTCAGCTGGGAAGCGTGGCTTGAGCTGGCCCCACAATATCGCAATAAACTTGTCGAGGATGTGAAAGAGCTCCTGACAGCATATGCCTTCAGCAGGATAAATGTAGTTGTCTGCCAGGATGAATTCGCCGACCCGATCTGGGACCCCAAAGAAAAATATCTGTCGACAAATCGCGCATATTTAAACGCCATAAAGGAAGGGTATGATTATGTCATAGGATTACCCATAGAATTTATCGCGGAAAATTCCGATACCCTTTTTCATCATGCTTTGAAAAATTATCATGGATTTGCAGGCTATGACATCTATGAGCAGATCGATTACCCCGACTGGTCGGTCCCGTATACGCGGGCATTCCAGCAGGAAAAAACAAGGGTTATTTATAACGGCGTTCCCGTGGGAAAATATAACAAGCATGTCATAGAGGCTTTTTATTTAGCGATAGATTCGGTGCTGGCAAAAAAGCGCTGAATAAAAGGTTCATGAGACGCCAATGACGAAAAAAACCAGCTATACCGGCAACAGCGGACGGCTGGTACAGAAAGGTGGTGATGGGACAGAGCC
>JAFGCP010000180.1 GCA_016932595.1 Deltaproteobacteria bacterium | reverse complement strand
GGCTGTTGGCTCCGGCACCACCGTCGACCATGTGCAGGTGCATATGAGCAAGGACGACTGCATCGAGTTTTTCGGCGGCACGGTCAGTTTGAAATACGCCATCGCGAGCGCCTGCGGCGACGATTCCTTTGACTGGACCGACGGCTGGCGCGGTAACGCCCAGTTTGTGGTGGTGCAGCAGAAGGGCGACGAGGCTGACCGCGGCATCGAAGCCGATAACTATGAGTTTGGACAAGACAACCTGCCCCGCTCCAACCCCACGCTGTACAATATGACTCTTGTGGGCGATCCGTCTCCCGGATCGACCAGCAACCGGGGCATGACCATTCGCCGCGGCACCGCGGGGAACATACGCAATTCCATCATCATGGGCTTTGCCACGAATGCAGGCTGCGATATTGACGATGACGCCACCTTTGCTCAGGCAACAGCCGGCAACCTGATCATCGACAATAATATTTTTTATAATAATCTGACAAGCTTCGCCACCGATTCCGCGGCTTTTCTGGGCACGACCATGCAGAACAATCAGACACGCAACCCGCTGCTGAACCTGCCCTATGACCAGTCGGCCCCGGATTTCCGCCCGAATACAGAATCACCCGCCCTGGACAATGACACGGTCCCGGTTGCCGCTCCTCCGGCGGGCAACAGCTATATCATCTCCACCGATTATATCGGCGCTGTTGATCCCGACAATGACTGGACACGGGCTGCTTGGACAAGCTATGGCGAGGCTGCCTGGACTCCTGACGACTGCACCGATGCCGACCTGGACAGCTACTCTCTAGAAGGCGGCGACTGCGGTGCGATTGACTGCAATGACGGTAATGCCGCCATCAACCCCGGCGCTAACGAAACCTGTGCAGACGGCGTGGACAATGACTGCGACGGCCAGGTTGATGAAGGCTGCGATAACGATACCTGTACCGACGCCGACAATGACACCTATGCCGTTGAAGGCGGCGACTGCGGAGCGGTCGACTGCAATGACGGTAATGCCGCTATCAACCCCGGCGCAAACGAAACCTGTGAAGACGGCGTGGACAATGACTGCGACGGCCAGGTTGATGAAGGCTGCGACAACGCGACAGAGTGCGTCATGACCGTGCGGCCGGCTACAGTATACAAATTCCTGAGCCGGGTTTTCCCGCTCAGGGTATATTCGCTGCAGGGCGACGGCAATGCGGCGTTCACCTCTGGCGACGAACTCGACTGGGGAACTCCGGGGATCACAACATTGAGCGCCCGGCTTACCGGCAGGGATACTATCAGGGGCATTATTTTTGTGCGGCCACGGTTTCTTGAAGCAGGAACATATGATGTGACGGCAGGCAACTGCGTCGGCACGATTGAAATAAAATAAGTGTTTTCCGCTTGCGATGGATGCAGGCTCTGCCTGCCGCCATCGCAAGCGGAGTTATTCTGAAAGAATTCTCATGACGAAGCGCTCTTATCAGCAATCAAAAAAACCGTTTGCCAGGCTCCTGCGCACTCCTGCCGCCCTCGGCGTTGTGCTGCTGTTCTGCCTTGGCCTTCTGCCATGCTGCTCTTTTTTCGGAAGCGAGCCGGACGCGAAAGGCTGGTTCGGCTCCGCCGACGAGCTTGCCAGGGGCGTTGCGCAGGCTCTTGCCGCAAATGACCGGGAGGCGCTTGACCGCTTCCGCATCAGCCGGGAGGAATACATGGCCGTGGTCTGGCCCGAACTGCCGGTCAGCAAAATTGAGCAGTGGAAAAGCCAGTCGGGGTTTGTCTGGACGCAGCATGCCGCAAAATCAGACGCGGGTCTGCGCAGTATCCTCGCCCGCTTCGGCGGCAAAACTCTCACGATACGGTCCGTCATCTGCAAAACGCCGGCGCAGGAATATGCCACGTTCAAACTGCATGTGCGGCCCGCGGTAGAGATGGTAGACCAGTCCGGCGCCAAACAGGCTGATCCCGTGTTCGGCACCATCATAGAGCATTCCGGCCGTTTCAAGGTTTTCAGCTATTCAATCAAAAATTAGAAGGAGTTTTTTACATGAAAAAATTTGTATCAGCATCGTTTAGTATTTCCCTGGCGGGACTGCTTATGCTGTGCCTGGCGCTGCCGGCAACAGGGGCTGCCGCGGCCCGTGATGCGGCCTTCCTCGACAACAGCAGTGACAGCCCCAGGCATTATGTTCTGCCGGGGTTCCAGTTCGGGTATGAGGTGATAACAGAGGGCACGAAAAATTACACGGTTGAACGCACCATGCGCAAAAATTTTCCGTTTGATATGGATATGACGGTCATTTATGCCTGGGGCTATACGGGCGACAACTTTAAAATAACGGTCACTGATAAGGGAGACAAAAAAAATCCGGCGACATACATTCCCGACCGGCTGTTCGCCGTTGCGACTGCTGTCGTCAACGGCAGGGCAACCACCGAATGGGGCACCATGTACAGCGCCATCAACAACCCGAATTCCTTCGATGTTACCGTGCCCCTGGAGTCGTCAGGCATTATTTATCTGTTGTCGGGCTATTTTACCCCCTCGCTGGGCGACGAGCCATACAGCTACAGCCTTACATTCGAGTTTCTCCCCTAGTCCTGTGAGGCGGAGCGCGTATGGATTCTGCATATGCAGAATCGTATCACAGGATGAGCGGGCGCGATTGACAGTATGATAGGCAGGCAGAACAATATTGCACTGGTAGAGGATGATCCCGATATCGCCGAACTGATCATTCTGCATCTAAAAAAGAGCAGCTATGAGGTGACGGCTTTCCCGGACGGCGCGAGCTTTATGCATTTCCTGGAAACAGAGGTTCCCGCGCTTGTGCTGCTTGATCTGCTGCTGCCGGATATCGATGGGCTTGAAATCTGCAAGATCATGCGCAAGCGCGAAATGCTTGCTGCCGTACCCGTCTTAATCGTCACGGCGAAAAGCCTGGAGATGGACAAGGTTCTCGGGCTTGAACTGGGAGCTGATGATTATCTGACCAAGCCGTTTTCGCCTAAGGAGCTTGTTGCGCGGGTCAAGGCGCTTTTGCGCCGGAAGGCGCCGGTGGAGCAGCCGGTGCAGCGTATCGAGGTGGGCGGTGTTATGACCCTTGATCTTTTCAGGCATGAGCTTACCGTTCGCGGCCGGCGCGTCGAACTTACCTTCACGGAGTTTAAAATTTTTGAACTGCTTGCAGCAAAAAAAGGATGGGTGTTCAGCAGGGAGAAAATTTTAAACCATCTCTGGGGGGAGGGGAAAGCTGTCATCGACCGTACGATTGACGTTCACATACGGCATTTGCGCACAAAGCTGGGCTCGGATGCGCAGTTCATCAAAAATATCCGGGGTGTCGGGTACAAGGTGGAAGACTAAACGCCCTGCAGCGCCGTTTGGCAATAAAAAGGCGGCTGCGGTTGAAGCTCCGGCTTCACACATGCCTGCTGCAACCCTAACGGCCTGGCCTACTGCTTTTTGCGGTTTCGGATTTTAGATATTTTTTTATCTGCCTTACGGTATCGTTATGGTTTTTGCCAGATGAAAAATCCTTCCGGATATTTTCGCGCCGGGTCATATCTTCAGCCGCTTTTGTATCTAACTTTATAATACCCTGTTTCAACCATGCCCCCGGATCAAAGGCCTGCACTGACTGCGCCGGTAGCACGAAGCATACTGCGACAATGAGTCCAAGAAAAAGTTTGCCTTTCATAGCCTGCCTCCATCGCAATGTAGAATCATCAGTTTTCCCGTTTCTCTGCTAACAGTATGGCCTTAACGTATTAAGCGGATATAAAAATACGATTAAGAATGGGTTAAATCATCAGAGGGAAGGACTGGATATTGGACATACGGTCGCATTGCAAGAGCTGAATATGGCAAATAACGATAGGCTGGAGTGAGGTGCAGACACCCGCAACGGCGGATCGGGCAGACATGCAGGTCTGCCCCTGCAAAGGATTGTTACATTAACTGATATTGTGATGTTTGATTACCCTGCCCTGAAGCATGAAAATGATGTCTTCGGCGATATTGGTGGTGAGGTCTGCGATGCGCTCAAGGTTTTCCGCGATACGCAGGATATTGATGCAGTAGCTGATGATAGACGGATTTTCCGTCATGAACGTTATGAGCTCCCGCAGAATCTGGTTGCGCAGGTCGTCGATGATGCTGTCGCGGCGGCAGACCTCCATGGCAAGCTGCGGATCTTCGCTGATGAACGACTGAATGACATCGGCAAGCATGCCCCGCACCAGCTCGCTCATGCGCGGTATATCGATAAAGGGCTTGATGGGCGACGGGCTTATGAGCTCGCAGGCATTGCGCGAGATATTGACTGCATGGTCTCCCATACGCTCTAGGGCGGCGTTCATGTCATGCACTACCAGTATCGTGCGCAGGTCCCTGGCCATGGGCTGAAACTGGGCTATGAGGTTGGTGCAGTCCTCATCGATATCCAGCTCGTAGCGGTTGGCCTTTGGCTCATCCTGATCGATCAGCTCAAGCAGCAGCGTTTCATTGCGGCTGACAAGCCCCTTGACGCTTTTATCGATCATGCGCTCGATGTGGGCGCTGAATTGAATGATTGTTCCCTTGAGTTCGTTTAATCGTTCCGGCTGCATGGCATATCCTTTAATAAAGAATTTACCACGGAGTCACAGAGAGCACAGAGAGGGTGTTTTTGTTTCCGCCGCAGGCGGTACATAAAAAAAACTCAGTGTCCTCTGTGCATCAGTGGTGATTTTTATCCAAATTTTCCCGACAAATATTCCTCCGTGCGCTTGTCGTCGGGCACGGTGAAGAGCTTTTCCGTGGTGCCGAATTCGACAAGATCGCCCAGATACAGAAAGGCGGTAAAGTCCGACACGCGGGCGGCCTGGGCAATATTGTGCGTGACAAGCAGTATGGTTACATTGTTTTTCAGCTCGCTGATCAGCTGCTCGATATGGGCAGTGGCCTTGGGGTCCAGGGCCGATGTGGGCTCGTCCATCAGCAGAATATCGGGGTTCATGGCCAGGGCCCGGGCGATGCACAGGCGCTGCTGCTGGCCGCCGGAGAGAAATGATCCCTTGCGGTGCAGCCGGTCGCGCACCTCTTCCCACAGGGCTGCCTTGCGCAGCGACTCCTCGACGATGCGGTCCTTTTCCTCCCGTTTTATTTTGATGCCGTTCAAGTTGTAGCCGGCAACCACATTGTCATAAATGCTCATGGTCGGAAAAGGATTGGGCCGCTGAAACACCATGCCGATCTTTTTTCGCACCATGATAGGGTTCATTTTATACAGATCCTCATCATGCAGGTAGATACTCCCCTCAACCCCGGCATCGACGATAAGTTCATGCATGCGGTTGATGCAGCGTATGAGAGTAGTCTTCCCGCAGCCTGAAGGGCCCATGAGCGCCGTAACCCTGTTGTGCTGGACCGAGAGATTAATGTCTTTGAGCACAGGGTTATCGCCGAAATGGGCGGAAAAATTCTCGACTCTTAAAACTGGACTTTCCATCGCTTTGCTATCACCTTTGCAGTAAAGTTCATTCCCATCACAAACACCACAAGCACAAGCGCTGCGCCCCAGGCTTTGGCATGCCACTCGGGATAGGGGCTGGTGGCATAGTTGAAAATCATGAGCGGCAGGCTGTCGACAGGTTTGAGTACGTTTAAGCTCATGTACGGATTGCCGAAAGCCGTAAACAGCAGGGGGGCTGTCTCGCCGGTTATGCGCGCTATGGCAAGAAGGATGCCGGTGAGAATGCCCGTGAGGCCCGAGGGCACGATAATTTTGAGCACCGTGCGGGCATAGGAAACGCCCAGGGCAAGGGAGGCCTCCCTGAGAATGTCGGGAACAAGCCTCAGTGTTTCCTCGGTGGAGCGCACGATTACCGGCAGCATCATGATGGCAAGGGCCACGCTGCCCGACAGGGCTGAAAAGGTTCCCATGCTGATCACGACCCAGGCATAGGCCACAATACCGATAACTATGGATGGAATGCCCTGCAGCACTTCCATGCACAGCCGCACTCCGGAGGCGATCCTGCCTGTTTTCTGCTCGGCCAGATAAATGCCCGCCAGCACTCCCAGCGGTATGGCAATGAGGCTTGCCAGCACAATAAGCATCATTGTGCCGGCAAGGGCATTGGCTATGCCGCCGCCGGTTTCGCCCATGGGCCGGGGAAGCGCAGTGAGGAATTCCCAGTTGATGACCCCTATGCCGTTTTTCACGATATGGAAAATGATCAGCAGAAGCGGTACGATCATGGCAAAAGACAGCAGCACCACCAAAGCCAGAAACAGGCGGTCTTTAATGATGCGCAGCCGTATGTTTGAATGTGAAGTATGCATGTGTACGATAGTTCTCTGATTTTATATAGCCCGGCAAAGCGCGGCTGCTATATTTTCATTCTGTGCATGATATACCTGCCTATCATGCTTATAACAAGGGTTACCATCATCAGCAGCAGCCCCACCTCGATGAGACATGATATATAGACCGCGTCGGTGGCTTCGGCGAATTCATTGGCGATGATGCTAGCCATTGTGTTAGCGGGGCTGAAAATGCTTGTAGGCAGTATATTGGCATTGCCGATGACCATGGTGACGGCCATGGTCTCGCCGATGGCGCGGCCGAGCGACAAAAGAACACCGGCGAAAATGCCCGACCGGGCAGAAGGCAGCACCACCTTTTTTATCATTTCATAACGCGTGGCCCCGAGCGACAAAGCAGCCTCCTTGAGATCCGCCGGCACAAGGTTCACCACATCGCTGCTGATTGAAGCCGAATAAGGGATAATCATCACCGCAAGGATGAGGGACGCCGTCAGAATGCCGATACCATAGGGCGCCACGCCGAACTGCATTTCCACCTGGCGCACCAGGGGCACAAGAACAAAAAGGCCCCACATGCCGAAAATGACCGAGGGTATGCCCGCCATCAGCTCAATGGCGCTTTTCAGAAATGAAGAAACAAGGCCTGAGCGGAAGTACTCGCCGAGAAAAATTGCGATGGCCAGGGAAAAGGGCAGCGATATGGCCAGAGCTAGGAACGAGGTCAGGAGCGTCCCGACCAGAAATACCAGTGACCCGTATTCTTTGAAGACCGGATCCCAGGTGGTGCCGGTAAAAAACGCAAAGCCTGCCGCCTTCATGGCCGGCAGCGAATCAATCACCAGGGTCACGAAAATACCGGCAAGCAGCAGGAGCATAAGCACGCCCACGGCTTTGAGAACTGTTTTAAAAATCGAATCAAACGATACTTTGATCATAGGCCTGTCTGCAGTTTGCACCTGTTGATCTTGATGCAAAAGTCCCGCCATCTCAGGCGGTGAGGTTGCTTTAGCTGTTGACCCGTCCATTCCTGTTCGCTATGTAGCTTGCTGCTGTTGTGAAGCAGTTTGATTTTTGCCGTTTTGTTTGCTGCCGCGATTGTGTACGGCTAAATTTGCTGCATAAAAAAGCATATTCCGAAGCGCGGTCGACAGTGAAGGGGTTTTGATACACCGCGCTCGGACATGCCTGCCTGCTACTGCACTATCGAAGCTCCGTCATAGGTGGCTGACTTTAAAATCGCCTCAGCTTTTTTAACTGCTTCAGCCGGCAGGGGCGCATAGTCAAGGCCCTCTGCAAGCTGCTGGCCTTCATGCAGTATCCATCCCATCAGATTTGCAAGATCCGTGGCCTTTTCTTTTGAGCGTCCGGCATAGTTCTGCTCTTTATAAAAAACCAGCCAGGTAAAGCCTGAAATCGGGTAGCCGTCTTTGGCTGCGGTATTGACGATGCTCACGCGCGTGTCATCGGGAATAGCCACGCCCGCGGCTGCGGTGACTGATTTCATGGAAGGCTTAATAAAAACGCCCGACTTGTTTTTGACATCGGCATAGGGCATTTTGTTCTGCACAGCATAAATAAGCTCAACATAACCGATAGCGCCGGGCACCTGTTTCACAAGGCCTGCCACACCGGGATTGCCTTTGGCGCCAAGGCCGTTAGGCCAGTTGAGCGACTTGCCCGCACCCACGCGCTCTTTCCATTCGGCGCTGACCGTGCTTAGATAATCGCTGAAAATAGCCGTGGTGCCGCTGCCGTCCGAGCGGTGCACGGTTGCGATATTCATGTCCGGTAGCTGCGCGCCCGGGTTGACATCCAGTATTCTCTTGTCATTCCATTTTTCAATTCTGCCGAGGAATATATCGACGATCAGGCTGGGGGTCAGCTTAATTGCCGGGTCACCGGGTACATTATAGGTAATGACCACGGCGCCAAGACAGGTGGGAATATGCAGAATGGGGGCCCCGGCTTCCGCCATTTCCTTGTCTTTCATGAAATCGTCAGTGCCGCCGAAATCAACGGTTTTTGCCTTCAGCTGCTGTATGCCGCCGCCCGAGCCGATGGCCTGATAATTGACCTTAACGCCCTTTTCCTGGTTGTAGGTGTCAAACAGCTTGGAGTAATACGGGAACGGGAAGGTTGCGCCCGCTCCCAGAAGCTCTTTGGCTTCGGCCCGGGCGCCGGGCAGCATTGCTGCAGCCAGAGCGGCCACAAGGGCGATTACGGTCAGTAATGCTTTTTTCATGCTGGGTCTCCTTCTCTGATAGTGTTAAAATTTGAAATTAAGATCAAGCTGCACCTTTTCCTCGTCGAGGCTCGGGCCGCTGATCTTTTTGGTGTTGAAATATGTGGCGCACAAATTGGTATTTTCAAACAGGCCGTAAGTAAGCGATGTTTTATACCCCTTTACATTGGTCTCACCATCATAGGTGTCGGAATCAGGCAGAAAGTCGGGCCAGGCATCGCGCTCCAGCTTCAGGTATCGGGTCCCGAACTGCCAGTCATGCCGTTTTTTGACTTTTGCGGAACCGATGCCGTAACCTACGGCATAGCCAGAATCACCCTGGCCCACAGAGGTGTTTTTGACGGCTTCTCCGAACACCGACGCATACGGGACTCGGGCAAACGGCGTTTTCCATCCAAATTCGCCGCTCAATACCAGAGCGTCATAATCATGCCTGAGCGTATTTTTGAATTTGCGGACCGAATTTGTTCCGCTGGAATAGTTTACGTCCGCTTGGCGCTGCCCCTTGTAATTGTCGAACCGGTACAGTGCCACGGCGTTTTTGAAATACATGCTGCGGAACTTGATCTTCGAACCGGGCTGTATGACATACATGGTCGGGTCGTTTTCGTCGCCGCTGCGCTCGTCTATTATGAAGAAGCCCGTATTGGCGAACAGGTCGATATTCGGATTAAGCGTGTGCGTGAACTGGGCAGCCGCCCCTTCGGGCCGGATATCGCTGTCCCAGAGCATGTCGGTTGGACGAAACAGCGGATTTTCAAACTTGCCGCCCACCAGGCTCAGCCAGCTCCAGGGCCGGTAGCGGGCATAGGCATAGTCCAGGCGCAGGTCGCCGCGCTCAAAGGAATTGTCCATGGTTTCATTGGTCGAGCGCGGGTCGGCAGAACCGCTTGCAAGCCCGAAGCCGACATCGATCTGATCGTTTATCTGGGTGACCACACCCAGGCGCAGGCGGTACCGGCCCCGGTTGCGGTCGGCCGTATCGTCGCGGTCGGTGGACTCATAACGCAGCCGAAAATCGCCTTTAAGCTGCATTTTGCGGACCCATGCCGGCAGGGCATCGGCAAACATTTTCGGGTCTTTTTTTATTTCATTGCGCACGGCTTCTTTGGCGCCCTTTATGATTTCAGCACGCTCCTGGTCTTTTTCCTGCCAGGCAGCCTCTTTGACTTCCTTCAGCACATCTTCAGCATCGCTTTTTGAGAGAATGCCTTTTTTCACCAGTTTTTCTACCAGAATATCAACCTCGCCGGCCTGCGCCTGAGAGGCGCACAATCCTGCGGCCAGGGCGCAACAGGCAATCATCAGAAGTAATCGTTTCATAAAGTCCCCTTTCCTGTGCGGCATATTACTTGGCCACTGCCCAGTTGAAGGTTATGGAAAACTGGGCCGGCAGCAGGGCATCGCCGTCGATGGTCTTGATATATGCTCCGACAAGCACCAATCCGTAGGCAGCGCTCATTTTCACGGTTTTGGTGATTGACAGGGGGGCTGCCGATTTCACATTAATAAATTCAGGCTTGCCGCCAAGGGGGTAGGCAAGGCCTATCAGGCTGTACTCGAGCACCGTGCCGAAATCCTTTGTGACCGAGGGCTTAAGGGTTATGGTGAGATCGCCCAGTTTGTTTGTTTCATTGTCGCCCATGCCGATGACCAAAAAGGTTTCCATGGGCCCGAGCTTGCGGGCGTCAAATTCCTCATAGAGCGTGAACTCGCGGATCGTGCTTTCCCCGGGATCCAGGGTCAGCAGGGCGCCCGCCTGCGCTGTGCCGGCAAGGCCCATTGCCAGTACAAGGGTTAAAAAAACAGTTTTTACCACTCCCCTTTTTTCCATTTCCTTCTCCTTTTTGAAATTAATATTATATGCGCACTGCTCAGATGCGCACTGTTCAGTGATGCTTGTATCCGCCGAGTGTTAATATAAGTTAATTTTTATGTTAAGATTCGGTTAATTTTAAAACTTGACTTAACGGGCCAAAAAAATGCAGAATAACTGAGAGTTTAGACGCTGCCGCACATGGTTTTAGGGCTTGCAGCGTATCATGTGATTCAATGCTCATCCCCTAACATTCTAACCCAGGGAGAACCGGCATATGGACGGTCATATTTACAAATCTTTTGATAAAGAACTGCATGATTTAAAGGAGCGGCTCCTGCTTGTGGGGGGGCGCGTTGAGCGGGCCATACGCGATGCGATTAAGGCCCTTGAAGAGCGCAATTCCGATACTGCCGAGAAAATTATCGCCGAGGACGATGTTATCGACAGCGAAGAGCTTGAAATCGACGAGTTTTGCCTTCGCCTGCTGGCGCTGCGGCAGCCCGCCGCACGTGACCTGCGGTTTATCACCACAGCCATCAAGATAAATTACGACCTTGAGCGCATCGGCGATATGGCCGTTAACATCTCCGAGCGGGTGCTTGAATTAAATAAAGAGCCCCAGCTAAAGCCCTATATTACGCTGCCGCAGATGGCGTTGAGCGTGCAGCAGATGCTGCGCGACAGCCTTAACTCTTTTGTCAACGAAGACCCCATTGCGGCCCGTGCTGTCGTTGAAGAGGATGAAAAGGTCGATCATGCCCTGAACCAGATTTATCATGAGCTGGTGAACTTAATGGCAAAGGATTATGGCTGCGTGCCCCGGGCCACACGGCTTCTGTTTATATCAAAGTATCTCGAGCGCATCGCCGACCATGCAGTCAACATAGCCGAGCTGGTCGTGTTCATGGTTGAAGGCAAAATTCTGCGGCATCACAAGCATCACGAGGGAGAAAACGACTGATGCCCAGGCCTGTATTATTTCTGCTGGCAGGGCTGTGCCTGTTGGCGGCCGGCTGCGGCGGAGAATCGTCATCCCGGGCGATGTATGAGAGGCATATCGTCAATATCGCCGGGTCTACCTCGGTCATGCCTTTTACGGAAAAGCTTGCCGAGCATTTCATGGTCGAGCAGCCCACTTTCATTGTCAATGTGCAGTCCGGCGGCTCGACAGCCGGCATTCAGGCCTGCATGAACAGAACCGTTGGCATCGGCATGAGCTCCCGCGAGCTGAAGCCCGATGAGAAAGCGCTCAATGAAATTACGATTTGCCTTGACGGCATCGCCATGGTCGTGCATCCGGACAATCCCGTTACCAGCATGAAGCTTTCCCAGGTGCGCGATATTTTCAGCGGGAAAATAAAGAACTGGAGGGAGCTGGGATGGCTCGACCGGCGCATCGATGCGGTGACGCGCGAGGAAGGTTCGGGCACGCGCGGCGCTTTTGAAGAGCTGGTGATGCATAAGGATGAAATCGATGACGGCATCATGGTGCAGGACTCAAACGGCTCGGTGAAGGAAGTGGTGGCAACCGACCCCTATGCCATCGGCTATGTATCGCTGGGTATGCTGGATACGCGCGTGTCGGGGGTTACCGTTGATGGCGTGAGGCCGACGGTCGAGGCCATTAAAAAAAAGCAGTATAAAATCGTTCGGCCGTTTCTTTATCTCACCATGGGCACGCCGACCGGTGATTCCCTGACATTTATCAACTATGTGCTGTCGAAAGACGGCCAGGTGCTTTTGAAAAAAGAAGGGCTGATACCGGTTCATGAGTTCTAATAAAGCAGTGTTCAAAGAGCGCATTATCAAGCAGATACTTACGGCGTTCGCCTTCTCGTCGCTGCTGTTCCTGTTTCTCATTTTTGCCTTCATTCTGGTTGAGGGCCTGCCGCTGTTTTACAAGGCAGGCGTTAAAAATATTATTTTCGGCATGAAGTGGGCCCCAACCAGGGGCTTTTTCGGCATATTCCCCATGATCGTTTCATCCTTTCTGGTCACCTTCGGCGCGCTGGTCATCGGCGGGCCGCTGGGCCTGGGGTGCGCGGTGTATCTTGCCGAATACGCCGGCCGGCAGCAGAAAATGTTTCTCAAGCCGGCACTGGAGCTGCTTGCGGGCATTCCTTCTGTCGTGTACGGCTTTCTGGGTGTTCTGTACATTGTTCCCTTCATCAGAACATTTTTTGGCGGCTCCGGCTTTTCGCTGCTCGCTACCTCAATCGTGCTTGGTATCATGATACTTCCGACGGTCATCAGCATATCCTACGACGCGCTTATGAGTGTGCCCCGCAGCTACCGGGAGGGCGCCCTTGCCATGGGCTCGACCAAATGGCAGTCGACCTGGCGCGTGGTCATCCCAGCGGCAAAGTCGGGGATCCTTGCCAGCTGCATTCTCGGGATGGGGCGGGCTGTCGGAGAAACCATGGCCGTCATCATGGTTGCCGGCAATGCACTGAAAATTCCCGGGGGGCTGCTGGATCCGCTGCGCACGCTTACCAGCAACATCGCCCTGGAGCTTTCCTATGCCTCGGGCGACCATCGCCTCGGGCTTTTTTCAACCGGTGTGGTGCTGCTTTTTATCATTATGGTGCTCAACTATTTTGCCAATTTCGTCATCAGGAGGACGGTCATTAAATGAGGGTCAATCCGCGCCTTACCGACACACTGGTCAGACATTTACTCAATATGCAGGCATACTTCACGGTCGGCATCCTGGTGATCATCGTGTTCATTATTTTCATCAAGGGTATCTCCAACTGCAGCCTGAGCTTCATGCTGACCTACCCCGAGGACATGGGCCGTCACGGCGGGGTTTTTCCCGCCATTGTCGGCACGATTTTTCTGGTGGCGCTGTCCATACTTTTTGCAACTCCCCTGGGGCTGGGCACGGCCATTTTTCTTACGGAATACACGAAAGAGTCGCTCCTCACGACCATCATTCGCTTCGGCGTGGAGTCGCTGGCCGGCATTCCCTCTATCATTTACGGCCTGTTTGGTTTTATTTTTTTCGTCATCAAGCTCAAGATGGGCTGGTCGCTGCTTGCGGGAGCCCTCACCATGACCATTATGATTCTGCCCACCATCATACGCACCAGCGAAGAGGCCATTAAAGCGGTTCCCAAAAATCTGCGCATCGTCAGCCATTCTCTCGGGGCAACCAAGTGGGAAACAACGGTAAAGGTTGTGCTGCCCTCAGCGGCGCCGGGCATTCTTACGGGCATCATGCTCAGTATCGGCAGGGCGGTCGGCGAGACCGCAGCCGTCATTTTCACCATGGGCAGTTCCCTGCGCCTGCCAACGTCGCTGATGGAGTCGGGCCGCACCATGGCGGTGCATTTCTACATCCTGGCGCGCGAGGGCATTTCCATGGAAAAGGCCTATGCAACGGCCCTGGTGCTGGTCATGAGCATTCTGGCAATCAATATTTTCGCCTATTATATGATGAACAAAGTTACGGCGAAGTATTCGTAAAAGGCAGGGGCCAGAATTCAGGAGCCAGCATAAAAGGCATAGAGGCTTGCAGTGCAGCAGGTTCCGGAATATTTTTATTGTTTTGTTATTGATGCTGAATTCTGACTACTGAATTCCGGCTTCTTTGCTCAAGGATGTTCATGTATGGAAGCTAAGATACTCGCTCATAATCTCATGGTCCGGTTCGGCGCCGTTGAAGTCCTCAAGGGCATTGACCTTGAGGTGTATAAAAATATGATTACGGGTTTCATGGGGCCGGCGGGCAGCGGCAAGTCGACACTGATATCGCTGGTGAACCGGATGATCGATTTCGAAGATGGGGTCCATATTCAGGGCAGCCTGTCCATCGACGGCGAGGATATACTGTCGAAATCGGTGGATGTGGTCGGGCTGCGGCGACGCGTGGGCACCGTGTTTGCAGTGCCGCTGCCCCTGCCGCGTTCGATTTTTGAAAATATAGCCTATGGCCCCCGCCTGAAGGGTATAACCAGGAGGGCCGACCTGGAGGATATCGTTGAGGAAAGCCTCAAAAAAGCCGTGCTGTGGGAGGAGGTGCGCGATCGCCTGCAGGTCTCGGCGCTGAAGCTTTCAGGCGGCCAGCAGCAGAGGCTCTGTCTTGCGCGCACACTGGCGCTGCGGCCCGAGATCATTCTGCTGGATGAGCCCTGCTCGGGCCTTGATCCCATCTCGACGGCCAAAATCGAAGAAGCCCTCAATGAGCTGAAAAAAGACTATACCATAATCCTGGTGTCAAACAATACCAAGCAGATCGCCCGCGCCACTGATTTTTCAGCCTTTTTTTATATGGGCGCGCTGGTTGAGTTCGGCGCCACGGAGAAAATTTTCACCAATCCATCCGTCAAGCAGACGGAAGACTATATTCAGGGGAAATTCGGATAATGCTCGACTGCGCCCTCAAAACCGACAAGCTGAATCTCTACTATGGCGCCTTTCACGGGCTCAAAGATGTCGATTTTTGCGTGTACCGCAATGCCATTACCTCGCTCATCGGGCCCTCGGGCTGCGGGAAATCGACGCTGCTGCGCTGTTTCAACCGCATGAACGACCTGATCGACGACGTGGCGGTGCAGGGAACAATACTGGTCAATGATGAGCCTCTGGCCGGCATCGACATCATCGAGCTGCGAAAAAAAATCGGCATGGTCTTTCAGCGGCCAAACCCCTTTCCCTTCACCGTGCGGGAAAATCTCGTGTACGGCCTTAAGGTGCACGGGTATAATAAAAGGCGCTATGATGAAATCCTTGAGCGCTGCCTTAAGGCGGTGGGCCTGTGGGAGGATATTAAAGACAAACTGAACACCCCGGCCATGAGCCTTTCCGAGGAAATGAAACAGCGGCTGTGCGTGGCGCGGGTGCTGACGGTGGAGCCCGAGATCATATTGCTCGATGAGCCCTGTTCGGCCCTTGACCCCATCGCCACCTTGAAGATTGAGGAGCTGATGATAGAGCTCAAGCGCAACTACACGATTTTGATCGTCACACACAATATGCAGCAGGCTGCCCGCGTTTCCGACTATACGGGTTTTATGCTGCTGGGTGATCTCATCGAGTTCGGCGAAACTTCCAAAATATTTACCTCCCCGGCCGATGAGCGGACCGACGGCTATATTACCGGCCGCTTCGGATAAGCGTTCAGCCGGGCACGTCATAACTCGTTATCCTGCCTTTCAAAGTCCGATTGACAAACCCCTGTGATTGGCTAAATAATACAGCGCTTTGAGAGCGTTTTCTTTCGGGCAATAACATATCCGGTATATCGGGTAGGGTATATGAAAACCTCAGGTTCTCTTTATGCCAGTATAGCCAGTGCCTTATTAGTGACGGCATGCTTTGTAAGCGCTGCCTGTTCGCAGGACTGGCAGGCCCTGAACCCAAGCGGGGTGCAGGAATATTCTTTTAATGGCATCAGCGGCGCCGCAGAGGGCACTGTTTATGCCGTCGGCAGCGGGGGCATCATATGGCGCCTGCAAAACGGCAGCTGGGCACAGATGCCAAGCGGAACGACGGCAAACCTCAACGGCGTCTGGTGCAGCCCGGAAGGGTCTGCATATGCCGTGGGCAATGGCGGCACCATACTGCGCATGAAAGGCGGCAGCTGGGAAGCCATGCCCAGCGGCACAGCGGCCAATCTCATGGGCATTTACGGCAGTCCGGACGGTGGCGTATGTATCGTGGGCAATGGCGGCACGATTCTGCGTCTGCAAGGCGGGGGCTGGATGTCCATGCCCAGCGGCACCTCAGCCAATCTGACTGCTGTGTGGGGCTGTTCCTGCACCGGGGTGTATGCCGTGGGCAATGGCGGCACCATACTGCGCCTGAAAGGCGACAGCTGGGCAGCCATGCAGAGCGGCACAAAGGCGCATCTCAAGGGGATATGGGGCACCGCCGCTACAGGTGTTTTTGCCGTGGGCAACGGGGGCACGATACTCCGGCTTCACGGAAAAACATGGTCTCCCATGGCTGTCGGGCCGGGCGCAAATTTTTGCGCACTCTGGAGCAGCGCCGATGCCGGTATATTCGCCGTCGGCGACGGCGGCACTATTTTGTCTCTGCAGGACGGCACATGGGTTGCGATGAATACCGGTACGACGGCGAATATCAATGCTATCCGGGGCGGCCCGGAGGGCAGCGTTTTTGCGGCAGGGGATAAAGCGTTTATTCTGCGCTTGATTGACACACAACCAGCACAGTGAAATGCATGTTGACTGAGCAGCGATTATGACCACAGGCATCGGGCTGTTTTCAGGCGGCCTTGACAGTATTCTTGCAGTCAAGGTGCTGCAGGAGCAGGGGATTTGCGTGGAATGCGTGTGCTTTGCGACACCGTTTTTCGGCCCTGAAAAAGCTCATCTTGCAAACAGGCAGCTGAACATACCGCTTCATGTCGTCGATATTACCGACGCGCATCTTGCCATGCTCAGGGCCCCCCGCTACGGCTTTGGCAAGAATATGAATCCGTGCATCGACTGTCACGGGCTCATGCTGCGGGAGGCAGGCGCGCTTATGGACAAATTTGGCGCGCAGTTTCTTTTTACCGGCGAAGTTTTGGGAGAGCGGCCCATGTCGCAGAACAGGAATGCGCTGCGCAGCGTAGAGAAACTCGCTGGCCTTCAGGGCCGGATACTTCGGCCTTTGAGCGCTCGGCTGCTGCCGGAGACGACCCCGGAAAAGGACGGCAGCGTAGACCGCTCGCGCCTGCTTGCCATTGAAGGCCGCTCACGCAAGCCGCAGATGGAGCTTGTTGAAAAATACGGCATACAAGAATTCCCCGAACCCGCGGGCGGCTGCCTGCTCACCGACCCGGGCTACAGCAGGCGGCTGCGCGATCTTATGCTGCGCGGGGATGCTCTCTCGCGGCGAAATCTTGAGCTGCTCAAAGTAGGGCGCCACCTGCGGTTTGACGACGGCACAAAGATCATCATCGGCCGCAACGAGAGAGAAAACGAACGCATCGAGCGGCTGCGGCAGCCCGGCGATGTTATCATTGTTATGGATAATGATATGCCCGGCCCCACCATACTCATACCGGGCGGCGGCGATGCTGCAGCCATCGGCTTTGCAGCCTCTGCCTGCGTGCGCTACAGCAAGGCGGAACTTGAGTCTTCAGCCCCGGTTGCAGTTAGTATGGCCGATGGAGCGAAAACAGGCATGCAGGCAGAGGCCTGCCTGGAGGACGAAATTGCAAAGCGCCTGCTGTAACAGTTTTTTGCTCGCGCCGGGTGAGGTTTGGCGTGATAGCGTAAGGCTTAACAATAAAGCCGCGTGCACTGAGATTCCTTGTGCGCCAGCGGCAGAGAGGGCATAGGGGGTGGAAGAATTTTTTCTTGCTATTATACAATCCATCAGCGGGCCCTACGGCTATCTGCTGCTTGCTGTGAGCGCTTTTTTTGAGAACATTCTGCCGCCCATACCCGGCGATACGGTCACCGTGTTCGGCGGCTATCTTGTGGGCAGCGGGAAGCTCACCCTTGCGGGCACGGTGCTTGCGACAACCGCGGGCAGCCTTACCGGCTTTATGGCCATGTATGCCGCGGGCCGTTTTTTGGGGC
>JAFGCP010000021.1 GCA_016932595.1 Deltaproteobacteria bacterium | reverse complement strand
TATTTGCAATTCCGCAGGTAATGAACTGCAACAAGTGATGAGCGGACAGGACGTCCGCATTAAATTATACTATCTATCAGAACGGGAAAAACCGAGTGCATCTGTTCTCATTTCCTTTAATGTGAGAAGCAGCCAGGGGTATCTCCTGACCAACCTGAATTCTGCAGATACGGGCCACACTCTGCTTGATATACATTCATCGGGCTATTTTGAGTGTTACTGGCCAAAACTCCAACTCAGATCCGGACGTTATGACTGCAATCTCTTTTGCTCCGTCAATGGAGAAATCGTGGATTGGTTACAAAACGCCTTCATTATTACCGTCGAGGATGGCGACTATTACGGAACCGGCAAACTGATTGAACGAACCCAGGGAGACATTCTGATCGATCACAGATGGACCGCCGGCAGCAGCACGCTCCTGTCCGAACATGAACGCCACAACACTTTGTCCATGCAGGGAAAAACATTATCTTAAACATATCGATCTGCTGTCGCTGGACGTCGAGGGATCGGAGGCGCCGGTTCTGAAAGGCATTGCCTTTGATCGGCGCCGCATTTAATTCATTCTGGTTGAGGCGCGATGCGGGGACAAAATTGAAGCAGTCATCGTCCACCTGTATAAACCCCTGGCCATATTGAATTTCGAGGAAAGCTATTACAATATTCTTTATCAAAGACGCGCAATTTCCAATACATGAAAAACCATTCGGTGCCCACCCCTATTCTTCTTAATATTTTCAGCGCCTGAATGTGACCCGGTGGATGCGCTCATGCATCAAAACGGCTAAACCAGCACAGCTTTTTATTACTGAAACTGCCCCTCGACCGAACCACCCTGAGGAGTTCCAATGTTTGACGTACCGGTATTATTCCTGATATTCAACAGGCCGGAGCTCACCGAGCTTGTTTTCAGAGAAATTCGCATGGCTCAGCCCGCGCGTCTTTTTGTCGCGGCAGACGGGCCCAGGAATGAAGCTGAAAGGATTCTGTGCGAACGCACGCGCGGCATAATTGAGCAAATTGATTGGGACTGCGAGGTGAAAACGCTCTTTAGAGAAAAAAACCTGGGGTGTAAAAAAGCTGTAAGCGAGGCGATTAATTGGTTTTTCGAACATACAGAAGAAGGAATAATTCTGGAAGACGATACGCTGCCGTCACACAGCTTTTTTCACTACTGCCGGGAACTGCTGAAGCAGTACCGCAACGATGAAAGAATCATGCATATATCAGGCGAAAACCCCCTGGATCACCCGGTTTCGCACGACAGCTATTATTTTTCAAAAATAGAACACTGCTGGGGATGGGCGACGTGGAAACGGGCTTGGCGGCACTTTGATATAGACATGCATAATCTTGACAAATTTATCGAACACGATATTTTGAGCAGCATTTTTTTTACGGACAGCCAAAAAAAATACTGGGAGGATATCTTTTTGAAAGTTAAAAACGGCGCTATTGACTCATGGGCCTATATTTGGACATATACCATTTTTTGCAATAGCGGATTATGTATAAATTCTAATATGAATTTAGTAAGCAATATCGGTTTCGGATATGCTGCAACACATACAAAAGAAATTTTTCCTTTCAGCGCGCGTACTTCTTTTGAAATCGGGACACCGCTGCACCATCCGGAATTCATCGTCCACTCAGAGGCCGCCCTGCAGGAGATCTTGAAAAAACGTTTTTTTATACGTGAAGAAAAAATTGCTGCGCCTTCTTTTTTAAAAAACTGGCGCAGCAGGTTCTCATGAAAACCTGATGGTGTTTTTAGACACTGGCGCTGCAAACATTAGCGCTGCATCTTGCATTCCCGCCATGGTTGACGGGCTACGGTAAACTTATTTTAAGGCTGGTTTGTATGCCGGAAGCAACGAGCACACACTATGATAAAAAATATTTTTCCTGGCAATCCTCGGTGGGTGAATTCGGCGGCTGGGCGAATCTGACTAAATTCAGCAGCTACCTTGGCCAATCCGATGATGTCCTGGACTTTGGCTGCGGTGGCGGCTATCTTCTTAAGAATCTGCACTGCCGCAAAAAAATAGGCATTGAACCCAATGCCGCAGCGGCGGAAGCGGCAAAAAAAAACGGGGTTGAAGTATACTCATGCTCGAGGGATGTGCCGGACGACTATGCCGACAAAATCATCTCCAACAATGCTCTTGAGCATGCATTGCATCCTCTGCTGGAATTGGAAACACTGTATGCAAAGCTAAAACAAAGGGGGCGGATCATCATTGTCGTTCCGTGCGAATCAATCAATTATTCTTTTTCACCCAATGATATCAACCATCACCTCTACACCTGGAGCCCGATGTGTTTGGGCAATCTGCTCACGGAAGCCGGGTTTTCACTGATCGAATCAAAGCCCTATATCCATAAATGGCCCCCGAAATATGCCTCCATTGCAAAGTATGCCGGGCGCACAGTATTTGAAGCAGCCTGCAGGGTGTACGGAAGAATAGCACGCTCATGGTTTCAGGTTCGGGCAATTGCGGAAAAACAAAACGCTTGATTTCACAGGCTGCGGCCTGTCCACGTCTTTCTACAATGCAATGCTCCATGAATAAAAACCAGCTCGATATTCTGCAGATAAATACTTTTGATTGTTACGGCGGCGCTGAAAAGATCGCCTGGGGACTGTTCAAAACATATCAACAAAGGGGGCATGGCTCCTGGCTTGCGGTAGGCCGAAAGCTTGCGCAGGACGACCATGTTTTTGAAATCCCGAAAACGGCCACCTCTGTGCCCTGGGCGCGCCTGTGCCCGGGCTTGCACGACCGGCTGATTCCAAACGGAAACAGAACACAAGCCCTGGGGCGGCTCTGCGGATGGCTGCGCATAATGGCGCAGGGTATTCCTGCAATCCAGCGTGAGCTGGGATGGGAGGATTTTAATTTTCCAGGCACCAGAAAGATGCTGCAGTCCACCCCGCAGAGGCCGGATATCATTCATGCCCACAACCTCCATGCGAACTATTTTGACCTGCGCTATCTACCCATGCTCAGCCATGCAGTGCCCCTTATAGTGCATCTGCACGATGCGTGGCTGCTGAGCGGGCACTGCGCGCATTCCTTTGAGTGCAACAGATGGATAACCGGATGCGGAGCCTGCCCTGATCTCACTATCTATCCGGGGATCAAACGGGACGCCACTGCCTGGAACTGGCGGCGCAAAAAAAAAATTTATGCCCGCAGCCGCCTCTATATCGCAACGCCGTGCAACTGGCTTATGGACAAGGTGCGCAAATCCATGTTAATGACCGGCGCACAGGGCTGCCGGGTCATACCCAATGGAGTAGATCTTGCCGTTTTTCATCCGGGAGAAAAGCAGGCTGCACGGGCCGCGCTCGGCATCAACCAGGCTGCAAAAGTCCTGCTGTTTGCAGCACACGGCATCCGCGATAATATCTGGAAAGACTATCATTCGCTCCGAAAAGCGGTTGCCCTGACCGATGCGAACCTTCAGGAAGGGGGCATAACATTTATAGCCCTGGGAGAAGATGCGCCGCCGGAGCGCATCGGTAATGCCGAGGTATGTTTTGTGCCCCCCCAGCAGGACCCGCGGCGCATCGCATGCTACTACCGGGCGGCTGACATGTATGTGCACGCTGCACGAGCCGACACATTTCCCAACACGATTCTTGAAGCGCTTGCCTGCGGCACGCCGGTAGTTGCAACGGCAGTGGGCGGCATTCCCGAGCAGATTATGAGCTTAGGATCAAGCGCGGCGCCGGATGGGCTGCGGCTTTTTGCAAAGGAGCAGGCAACGGGAATACTGGTTCCCGGAGGCGACCCGGCGGCGTTATCGGCAGCGATACTTGCTTTGGCCGGCGATGATGAGCTGTGTCGGCAGCTTGGCGTCCAGGCGGCGCAGGATGCCCGAGCGCGTTTCTCCCTTGAACGGCAGGCAGATGCGTATCTTGCATGGTACCAGGAAATCATCGAGAAGGAAAGCATCCACAGACAAAGCGCCCCCCGCTCGTGGCGGACGGATAAAAAGGATGCTCTATGCTGACGCTGTTCGCCGTCCCCAAACATTTCAAGGGACATTTTAACATTATTCAGCGCAATGCAATTCAAAGCTGGATGAGCCTGAAATCGTCTTGTGAGATCATTTTATTTGGCGATGAGGAAGGCACTGCAGAGGTTGCAGAGGAATATGGCGCTCGACATTGCCCTGAAATTGCCCGCAATGAGTTTGGCACACCATTATTAAATGATATTTTCGAGAAGGCTCAGCACCTTTCCACAAACAAGTTTTTTTGCTTCATCAATGCTGATATTATTTTGTTAAGTGATTTTCCGAAGGCGCTCAACAATATATCATTTCACCGCTTCCTTTTGGCTGGTCAACGCTGGGATATGCATATTGATCACCCTCTGGACTTTCATGATGCTGCCTGGGAAACAAAACTGCGTTATAGACTCGGAAAGGATGCAGTGCTCCATACACCCGACGGCATTGATTATTTTGTTTTTTCTCACGGACTCTGGGGTAAAATCCCGCCGTTTGCCATAGGCCGGCCGGCCTATGACAACTGGCTGATCTACAGGGCGCGGGCACGCAGGGCTGCGGTTATAGACGCCACGCCGGTTATAACAGCTATCCACCAGAACCATGATTACTCCCATGCTCCGAACGGGTGGCAGACGGTTTGGGAAGGGCCGGAATGTGTTCGCAATAAAGCGTTAGCTGGCTGTAAAGATAGATGGTTCACCCTTTGGGATGCTAATTGGCTATTGACTGATCAGGGTGTTCAGCGCTCACAAAGGCCTGAGCACCTTCAGCGGCTTGAGGGTAAATGGAAAATCCTCCATCCCCGCTTGCATGCCTGTAAAGAAGCCTTGAAAGCACCGTTCTTTTTCCCCCGACGCGTTCTTGGAGCATTGTTTCGCCGGGCTAAGCGCTATGTCTCTACTGCTCCAAAAGAAAATGATACTAGCGGCGCCTGAGCAAGCAAGGGGAATCTTTGAATACTATACGATCTTTTTCATGAATTTGATTCAGAACAACAATATGTTTATATTTTTATTAAGGACAAAAAAGGCATGAAAAAAAATGTGCGATTTTTTTTGGATGTGCTACTGGAAGTTTTTTCGTCAAAAAAGAAAAATAAAAAATTTTGTTCCACTAAGGGATTGTGGAATGACTATTTCGCAATGGCAGAGCAGTCTATGGATACGCAGTGGGATAAAATGATATGGCCGGTAATAAAGGATTTTAATTTTGAAACCGTTCTGGAGCTTGCTCCCGGAGCAGGAAGAAATACGGAAAAACTCGCACAAGTTTCCCGCATAATTCATGCCGTTGACTTAAACGAATACGCACTGGAGAAACTTCGAAAACGTTTTGAAAATCAAGCAGTGAACTGCAGTATGTATTTCTATAAAAATGAAGGCAGTGACCTCAATATGATAAAGGATTGCAGTATAACGTTTATCTACTGCTGGGATGCAGCGGTGCATTTTGATAAAGGCGTACTGCGTGACTATATTAAAGAGTTTTCACGAGTGCTCAAGGTGAATGGAACAGGATTTGTTCACCATTCCAATTTAGGCAAATTGGCCAAATCAGATATTTCTTTAAACCCTGGCCTGCGCAGCAATATGACCAAAGAGTTATTTAAAAAATATTGCAAACGAAATGGGTTGGAAATAATAAACCAAATTGATATACCTTGGGGCAAAAACACGGATTGCATTTCAGTCTTTCGAAAAATGGCCATTTGCAGAAAATGATTGTATGCCGCTTACCTGCTTTTAGCCCGGTCGCCCCGGCGCCTGGCCGCGACCAACTTATCTGGTTTTCCGTCAGCTAGCAGCCCGTCCGGAGCCTTTTTCATACATTAAAAAAAGCTCTTTTTTTAGCCATCATGAATACAACAAATCCTGCTGTCAGCATCATCATACCAACGCATAACAGGAAATTCTTACTGCAAAGGGCCCTCAACAGCGTGTTGAAACAAACTTTTACTGATTATGAAATCATTGTCGTTGATGATGCAAGCACAGATGGAACAGACGAATTGCTTGCAAGCCATTTTTATGGCAATGTGACCGTTATTAAAAAATCATCCTCGGAAGGGCCTGGCGCTGCCAGAAATACGGGAATTTTAGCTTCACAGGGGGACTATATAGCTTTTTTGGATGATGATGATAAATGGCTGCCGAAAAAATTACAACTACAGATGCAGCTCATGAAGCAGCATCCTTCTGTCGGAATGGTGTATTGTGGATTTCTGCAGATGGACGAAAACGGAGCTGAGCTGCGGCAGGTGCTTCCGGAAAAACGGGGCGCTGTTTTCCAGGATCTTCTGATTAGAAATCATATTACCGGATCAGATTCCGCCGTCCTTATAAGAAAAAGCCTGCTGGATGAAATCGGCCTGTTCGACAATAATTTTTATACTTGTGAGGATTGGGATCTCTGGATCAGGGCGGCTCGCCGCAGTCATATAGATTTTATCGCTGAGCCCCTGGTAAAGCTTTATATACACGGGAGCAACCTTCATAAAAATCTGCCCCGTATGGAGCGGGATTCTTTTGCGCTTCTTGATAAATATGCTGTTGATATCAGCGAAAAAAATAAATCGTCATTTTTTTTCGATCGCTGTGTTTACTGGGCCTGGATGTACTGGAATGCCGGCTGCCGGGCAGACTTTTCCCGGCTTCTGCTGCAGGCCATTGAGCTTTTTCCGCTCAGCGATAAAATTATCAGCTATGACGGCGATCTGCGGGATAAAGAAGAGGCTTTTTTTGATATCTTTAAATCCTACTGGGAACAGCCCGGAAAAACCAGGACGCCCGCGTTAATAAAAAAAGCGTTTAACCGGCACTACATCCTACTGGCCTGGGCATATTATCAGCGGGGTGAGATGCGGCATTTTCGCCGGTGCATACGGCATGCGCTGGCCTGTTCTTCTCCGTCTCTGCCCCTGAGCCTTCTCATCTTTTACTTGCTTTCTTTTTCAGGAAAACCTTTTTTAAATAAACTGCTTGTCATAAAAGAACAAACCGCCTCAAAAATCCGCCGGCAGGAGCGCTCCAGCGCACATGAAAAATTGTGAGCATTATTTTGCTGCCATGCCTGCGGCCCTGAATAACGGGGTATCTGGACAATACAAAAAAACAGCTGCCCGTAGTTTTTAGCTTCACATACCGCCGTGAAAATTTTACAGGTTATTCACTATTTTCCACCCACTGGGCTGGGCGGCAGCGAGTTGCACACCTGCCAGCTTTCTCAAGAACTCCTGAAAGCACATGATGTCCGTGTGTTTTTCACCATTCCTGACAAAGCCGCCGATAAGACCGTGGAACAGGGCTGCCATAACGGCATACCCTACTGGGCGCTCGGCAAAAACTATTCTAATTTCAATCAGCCGTTTCATGAACGAAGCAGATGGGTCGAACAGGAGTTCGACAAAGCCGTCCGGGAATTCAAGCCCGACATTATACACTTTCAGCATCTTGTCAATCTGTCACTCGGACTGCCCCGCATCGCAAAAGCGCACAGCATTGCCTGCTGCTTCACCCTCCATGATTTCTGGCTTTTGTGCCCCCGGACTTTTTTGCTGAATCAAATGATGCAGCTGTGCCCCGGCTATGACGCTCAACGCTGCAGCGACTGCCTGTCGGACCGAACAGGCCTGTATGCTGCTGATAGCCGCGGGCCTTTGCCGTTACGCCTTTTTAAGCAGACCGCAAAAAAAGTCATTAATTTCGCAAAAAAAAAGCTCCTCTATTTCAGTCTTGCCTCATGGCGCCCGTTTTTTATAAAAAAAATTGTTAAAGATATCGATCTGTTCATTGCTCCTTCCCGCTTTCTGATGGAAAAATATATCCATGCAGGAGTACCTGCAGAAAAAATAGTCTTCTGCCGGCATGGTTTCGACAGCGGCATGTTTAGCAATATCAAAAAAACATCTTCCACGGCTTTACGATTTGCCTTTATAGGAGGCATACGCCCCCATAAAGGCATTGACACATTAATTGCCGCCTTCAACCGTATCCCGCCCCCTCATGAGCTCAAAATTTACGGGGCCATACATCCTGCAACGCGCCGGGACCTGCAAAAAAAAATCACCAACCCCCGGATTTACATCATGGAAGAATTGAAAAAAGAAAATAAAAAAGCCGCTTTTGCAGATATCGATGTACTCATACTTCCTTCAGTCTGCTATGAAAACTGCCCTCTTGTTATCGGTGAAGCTTTCATGGCGAAGACTCCGGTCATCGTCTCTGATTTGGGCGGCATGGCCGAGCTTGTCGATAACGGCCTTTCAGGTCTGACCTTTACAGCTGGCGACAGCTCCTCTCTGGCTGAAAAAATCACCCTGCTTATTAATGATCGAAGCCTGCGGGAACGGCTCACGCGCCACCTGCCTCTGGTGAAAGATATTACCGTTTATACTGATGAAATACTGAAGCTGTACGGCTCGCTCATCGAATCAGGCCGCTCTCAATCACCTGGCCGCCGGCATCGCTTGTCACAAGCCCTGCACAGGACGGAAACTCTGCAATGAAGATCGGCTACTTCTATCCACCCTACTATCCTGTTACCGCAAGCTGCTCGGTGCATGGCTACTGCCTTATGCAAGCCCTGAAAAAAAGGGGGCATGAAATACTGTCCTGTGCTGGCGACGGAAACCCCGACTGCATCAATTTCAGCCGTTCAAAACTGGGTGCTTTCCGGCTGGCGCATGCAGCCGATGTGCTGTATATACGCGCTTCCGTATTTTCAAATCTACCCCTTGCCACGCTGCTGAAATGCCTGCGCCCCTTGTCGCTGCCGGTTGTCTGGGAAATGAATGCTCCCGTCGAGGAGCTTGCCGCTACGCTTCCCGCAAATACAGACCATGATCGCCTCATCAAAAGAGAGAAGCGCAGGTTAAAGGTTCTTGCCAGGCTGGCGGATGCCGGCATAGGCGTTTCCGATATTTTGCAGCAGTACCTGCTTCATCATATGGGCATAAAAAAGGCTTACAGCATTCCCAATGGCGCTTTACCGGAAGCCTTTATGCCTGAAAATATTGTCAAAACGCCCCTGGAGCAATTCTCCAAAAAGTTCAAAATAATCTGGGCAGGGAATGCAAAAACCGTCTGGCAGGGGCTCGATCTCATTATTGAAGCCGCCAGGCGCCTCGAACAGACGGATCCGGAAATGCTTTTCATCATTATTGCCGGCGAAAGCGCCTATCATTTTCCTGTGCTTAAAAACCTGCTTGTCCTTCGACAGGTTCCGTTTACGGACATCCAGCATTTTCTTGCTGCGGCTGATGTTTGCCTGTGCCCGTACATTAAAAAAACGGACCAATTTCACAACTCGCCCCTGAAGTGCTTTGATTACATGGCAGCAGGAAAACCAGTTATCACGACTGCGCTTGGTCAGCTTGAAAAAATAATACAACATGGGGCCAACGGCATTTTTATCGACACGACGGTTGAGGCTCTGAAAGATGCTTTGCGCATGCTGAAAGCAGACCCCGCGCTGCGCACCACACTGGGGGCCAATGCCCGGCAGAGCGCTCTTGATTACTACAACTGGGACAGGGTTGCCCGTGATACCGAGGCAGTCCTGCTTGATGCGATACAAGCAAAATCCCGATGGTCGTTACCCCGGGTGAGCCTGCCATGAACCCCGCCGTTCATACGATTATTGTTACCCATAATGCCGAGAGGTGGATAGCTCCCGCCCTGGAAAGCCTTCAGCACAGCACAGTGCCCACGGCGCCAGTCGTGGTTGACAATGCTTCGTCCGACAGCACCCTCGCCCTTATTGAATCCTCCTGCCCGCGGGCTGCCGTCCTGAAAATGCCTTGCAACCGGGGATTTGCTGCCGCCAACAATGAAGGACTTCGCCATGCCCTCGCCAGGGGAGCACAATATCTGTTTCTGTTAAATCAGGATGCCCGTATTGAGCCCGACACAATCGCGCATCTTCTCGCAGCCCTGCAGAACCATGCTGATTTCGGCATTATAAGCCCCCTGCATCTGAACTATGCGGGGGGGGAAATGGACAGGGCATTTTTGCAGTATGCCCAGCAACACCAAACTTTCATATCAGATGGGCTGCTGGGGAAGTTCCGCAGCATCTACGACGTGCCTTTTGTTAATGCCGCAGCCTGGCTTATGCGCCGAAGCCTTCTTGAAACCGTGGGCGGATTTGATCCTGTTTTCTTCATGTACGGCGAAGACAATGATTATTGCGCCAGAGCACGGCATCATGGCTTTAAAATCGGAATTACGCCGCAGGCCCGCATATTTCACTTCCACGGCGGTTCAGGCGGCCAAAGCGCCTCCGTCAAAAAAAGAACAAACCTGCTGTATACGCAGGCAATCAATATGCTCAAAAGGCCGGACCGGAAATTTGCACGCAACCTGCCCGGCTTTCTTATCACCTGGGCGCGCGCATGCCTGCACGCTGCCATAGAAGGCGACGCCAAAGAGGGTGCGGCTGTTATCGCCTCATTGCTGCAGGTCGTACCCAGGGCGCATCAAATCAAAAAGCACCAGGAACTGTGCCGCACACAGGGACCACTGTGGCTGTAAATCAGCACATAAAGCGGTTTCCAGCCGGCGTACACCTATGAATTCCCAGAAAAAAATACTTATGCTCATCGGCCTTTTCCACCCCTTTGTCGGCGGGGCGGAAAGGGAATGTCAGAATGTGTCCCGAAAGCTTATTGAGATGGGGCATACGGTTACTGTGCTGACAGAATACCGTGATGGCCTGCAGCCATTTGAAGTCATAGACGGAATCCCGGTCTACAGAAAAATTAGGGGCTGGCATTTTTTTGAATTCACCTACATTCTGTCCGTGTTTATGCTGCTCTGGAAGCACCGCAAAAGCTTTGACACTATTCTCTGTTTCGGTATGTATCTGTATGCAGTACCTGCCGTGCTATTCGGATTCTGCAGCGGCAAGAAAGTCCTGCTCCGCCTTGAATGCGGCGGGGCGTATGGGGACTTCCAAAGAATGGCGCCTCTCAAATTCAGGAAATTAATCATCTGGTCCTCAAAACGGGCGCACCGTATTCTCGCAATAAGCAGCGAAATCGAACATGAGCTTCTGTTGCATGGATTCCCTCAAAAAAAGATCCAGCGCATTTCAAATTCTGTTGATATCAGGCGTTTTGCGCCGTGCGACTATCAAAAAGAAAAAACCATGCCGGTAATCAGCTGTATCGGAAGGCTGGAGAAACAAAAGGGCATAGATCTGCTGCTCAACGCACTGAAAATTATTTCAGATCGGGGAGTCGCATATGCAGCCTGTATTGTCGGTGACGGCCCCCAGCGCGCTGAACTCGTGGGAAGAGTGCATCAGCTGGGGCTTTCGGATACCGTAACCTTTGCGGGCCTGCAGCAGGATGTCGCGCCTTATTTCCGCAAGACAGATATTCTTGTCATGCCGTCCCGCTTTGAAGGGCTGCCGCTGGTGCTGCTTGAAGCGATGGCAAGCGGTCTGGCCATAGTCGCAACGTCCGTCGGCGGGATGCCTGATGTGCTCGATCCTCAACACGTACGAAACAGCCGTGATGACTATGCGGTCTGTGAAAGCGGTATTCTGGTGCCTCCTGAAAACCCTGAACTGCTGGCTGAGGCGATCCAGGCCCTGCTCCGCAGCCCTGATTTGCGCAAAAGCCTCGGCGCAAATGCTCGCCAAAATATTATAAGAACGTATGCGCTTGATCGGGTTATTCAAAACTATCTGGCTATCTTAAACTGACCGTCAGCACTCATTATCCTAAAATAGAATCAGCCGCACAGCAGCATGCCTGCGCCTAAAATCCTCATCATTATTCCCTATTTTTACCCCCACCGGGGAGGCGCCGAGCAGCAGGCTTTGCTGCTCGGCGCACGGCTGCAGCGACAGGGCCTGCTGGCCGCCGTGCTGACGCGCCATTTTCCGGGCCTGCCGCGCTCGGAACTGGTGAGCGGCGTTCCGGTATATCGCGCTATTTACACCCTGCCCTGGGGCAAGCTTTTCGGCATCACCTATTTTCTCTCATGCCTGTGGTTCCTTGTGAAACACCGGCATGCATATACTGTCATTCAGTGCTATATACTGCAGGGGTTTCACTCCCTTGCAGCCGTGGCCATGAAGCACTTTTTCAAAAAAAAAGTCATCATTCGCGTGTCGGCAACAGGTCCTCTGAGCGATTTTCTGCTGCTGGGCCGGAGCACCGCTGGCGGGTTTTTACTCAAATGCGTCCGAAGGGCTGATACAATTATCGTCCTGTGCAGCCGGTCAAGGCAGGAAGCGCTCGCTGCAGAATTCAGCCCGCAGCAAATCATCCATATTCCCAATGGCGTTGACCTGACCGTTTTCACCCCTGCACCGCGGCCGCCTGCATCATCCAGAAATATTCTCTTTGTCGGTCGTTTGGATAAGATGAAGGGTGTCGATATACTGCTGGAAGCCATCGCTGAACTCAAAAAGCGGGGATATAGCCCCTCATGCACCATTGCCGGTGACGGGCCAGACAGAGATGACCTGATGCACCTGGCCAAAAAGTTAAACATAGCAAATCAGGTTGTTTTTGCCGGAACGTGTTCAGACATTGTCCGGCATTTACATGCCGCCGCTGTTTTCGTTCTGCCGTCACGCTCAGAAGGCATGCCGAATGCGGTGCTGGAAGCAATGGCCTGCGGAGTGCCGATTATTGCCACATCGGTTGGCGGCATTCCCGACATTATCCAAAACGGGCGCAATGGCCTGCTCATCGCCCCCGATGACATTGAGGCACTCAGCGCGGCCCTTGCTTCTCTTTTCGCCGATACCGAGCTTGCGGCCAGAATCGGCAGCCGGGCCAGAAGGGATGCCGAGGCGCTCTACAGCCTTGACAGGACAACCGGGGCCTATCTTGAGCTCTACCATGACCTTTTCAGGCACCAGGAGTAACACCCCGCAATGAACCGATCACTGCTATCCTATGGTAAAGCAGCCCTCCCGCTGATAACCGCCTGCCTGGCGGTTTTTCTGTTGTTTCCAAACGAGTTCCGGGACCTGCGCAAGCCTGATCCCCCTAAAAGCCTTGCATATCAGTTCCCGTTGCAAGGCAGCCCCCCGGCTTCTGAGGCTTGCCAGCTTTTTATGCGGGGATTTGTTCAATCGATCGGCGGCCTAATGCTTGATCCAGGATCAGAGGGAAGCCTTATGCTCTGGGTCAGGAAGGAAAAAGGGCAGGGATGCCTCCTCCGGCTATGGCTCTACAGTGATGCTGAACGCCCGGGCTCTCTGGACATATCTCTGGATAACGGAACGACCTATATCCCGGTCACAAAAAGCACGAACAGCATCGGCAGGGTTCTGGACATAAGTCCGCTTGCCACTCCCCTGACACAACTCGTTTTTCGCCTCACCGCAAAAAACCATGCGCCCTATGCCCAGATCATCCTGGATCGCCTGGACATACATATCGGCGCTGCAGGCTCGCCAGTACCGGTTCTGCCTGATCTTACCATCCCCTGTGCTGTTTTTCTTATTGTCTATTTTATTGGCTGCCTGCTGCTCCACCGCCGGGCAGGCACACAAGAACTCCTGCACCGGGGGCTCATCTGCTGTATCATTTTTACAGCTTTTTATCTGCGCTGGAATGAAGTTATTCGTCTTGCCGGCACTGCTCTTGACAGCGATGCGCATGGCTATCTCAACTTTGCCCGCAGAATGGATCTTTTCAACGCCACGGGTTTTTTCTCGGCCCAGTTCGGGATGAGGGAACCGATGTATCTGTTCATAGCCAAAACAATTCTTGACCTGACCGGCTTTACAGAAACGCATCTGCGCTTTGTTTCATGCTTATTTTCAGTGCTGGTCGTTATGTTGTCATGGCGGCTGGGCAAAAAATGGCTTGCAGAACCTATTGGCATTTTAGCAGCGGCACTTCTGGCGGTACATCCGTATCTGATCGAGCTGGGCGCACGGGGACTGCGCGAAGAAGTGTTTACCTGCCTGCTGCTCGTCCTGCTCATTATCGGCCGGGATTCCCCCAAAAGGTCTTCTCTGGCAAAAGCCCTCTCTGCCGGCTTCACAATCGGCGCGATCCTGTTGACGCGCTCCGAAACGCTTCCACTGATCCTGGCCGTCATGGTCTGCCTGATGCTATTTGAAAAAAAAACCTGGGCATGGCGCACCGTTCTTCCGTCACTCGGTATCGGGGTCGCGCTGCTCTCACCGCACCTCTACAATACCTGGAGCCAGTACGGCAATCCTTTTTATGCAGTCAACACACATACCCGCTTCTATGCCAACCTTGAATTCGCCGGCCGGCCGGGATTTCCGACACAAGAGGAACTAGCCGTTAAGGGGCTGTATACAGGCCCGACGATTACCCCTTTTGAATATTATTTCAAACTGCATACGCCTCTGGCATTAATGACTACAAGCGCCATCGGGCTCTGCAAAACGACGTTTGCCATGCCGCTCTCTTTTGCCAGCGGCAAAGGAAATCAAAAAAAGATACTCGCAACACTCCCCTGCCTGAAAAACGCCGCATCCCTTGCCGATTGGCGTGACTGCTTCAGCTGGCTTGAGGATCTTACCCTGCGAGATATTGGAGAGTATTGCCTGACTGCATGTTGTGCACTGGCGCTTGTTGCGGGCATGCTTGTATTGCTTGCTCATCGTCATTTTTTCATCTGCAGCTGCCTCGTTTCCTTCCAGCTGCACACAGCATTTATCGCCGGCGCTATCGGGCTGGAACCTCGTTTGACCGCCCATGCCTATCCGGTCATAGCGCTCTGCTGCGCCAGCGCCATCTATTACGGCAGTATCCGGCTCGGAAAAAAAATTCCCTTTTGCGGCACGAACCCTCACAGCATGAGAGCTCGGGCCTGCCCGCACCTTTAATAACCTGAAGATGCATGCATGGTTAAAATATTTCCACCTGCACTTTTGCGAAACCTCACCAATGGGCTGAAGCTTCTCATGCTGCTTTTCATAGGGGCCATGTGCTGGCGAGCCGCAGACAAGCATATCAGATATGAGCCGATCATCTATGACGCAGCCCAGAATTTAACCATGGCCATTAATTTCTACAATCACGGGGTTTTCTCCCTCGACGCTTCAGGCAGCAGCGTCCGGCCGACAGCCCATCGCATGCCGGCATACCCCTTTCTTTTATCGTTCGGCATGCTTTTTTCTTTCAACCGGGGAGAGGTGCAGCCCATAGATGTTATGCAAACCACGAAGCCTTCACTGCAGGCGGGCATAAACCAGCTCAAATCCGTCAATAAAGCCGTTTTTGTCCTGCTTGCGGGACTCACCTTCCTGGCGGGATATGTCCTGACGCGCAGCTATGCTGTTTCGCTTGCAGCCTGTATCTGCCTGGCGCAAAGCAGAAATCTTTGGGAAAATGTTAACTGTTTTCTTACCGAAGGGCTTACCTCTTTGCTGCTGCTGGGGCTGAGCCTCGGCCTGGCGATTCTGCTCAAGGCACGGCACAGGGCGTTTGCCTATGCTGCCGCAGGCGTGCTTCTGGCGGCGCTCGCGCTGAGCAATGCCGTCTATTTCTATTTTTTTCCGCCCGCGCTGCTGCTGCTCTGGCTTGAAGCGCGCAGCGCCGGGCTGACGCCTCTGCAGATGCTGCGCCGCATCAGTGTCTTTGCCCTTGCCTTTGCGCTGCTGACCGGAGCATGGATGGCGCGCAACCAGTATCATTTCGGCAGGTTCTACCTTACCGAACGGGGCGGAGGGGTCCTGAGCGGACGGGCCGTCTATGACACCATGACCATGAGCGAATACCTGGCCTCATTTCTGTACTGGACGCCCAATGACACGGCGCAGCGGCTGCTCACCAGATATTTCTCGCCTGAGGACTACCGCAATATCGACCGTGAGCATGAGAACGGCTATCGCGCGCGCATTATCGCCCGCGAAAAGGAACTGCTGAAACAGACGGGCAGTCAGGTCGAAACCGATAAGCTGCTTGTTGCTGAGGGCTGGCAGGCCCTGAGAAAACATTTTTTCAAGCACCTTGCAACCACCGTGCCTTTTGCCTATCGGGGCATTTTCGTCAGCCCCCGGCTGTACCTCTGGAATGACATCTACCTGCTGAAGGGAACCTATGTGTGCTATCTGCTCTTCCTGTCTTTGTTCATGCTTACCCTCCACAGTCTCAGAGCACGGGATGCCGTCCTGCTTGCATTCCTCGCGCCGTCATTGTTCTCCTATGCTTTTTTTTCATTTTTCACCCACAATATAGCCCGGTACAATACGCCGCTGCTGCCCGTTCTGTGGATCGCGGCAAGCATCGTGCTGCACCGGTATATCTTCCGGCATATGCCCGGCGCAGCAGGCAGGCTGTACCGGTACTGCCGTGCAGCTGTCCGCACAAAACCGGAGCACGGATAACCCATGAGCCTGAGCGCGCAGCCCCGCACGATTATCTTCTGGGGAACCTATGACACTGGCAAGCCCCGCGTCCGGATATTGCTGGCTGCGGCCAGGCATGCCGGCTATCATGTTATCGAATGCCATGCCGATATCTGGGGAGGCATTGAGGACAAGAGCCAGATAAGCCGGCGAGTGCAGCTGAAGCGCCTCATGCGGCTCTTCCTGTCCTACCCGCAGCTGGTATGGCGCTACCTGCGGCTGCCGCCCCATGAGGCTGTTCTTGTGGGCTATCTCGGTATAATCGACCTGTTTGTCATCAGGCTTTTTGCCCGTCTGCGCGGTGTTACCGTATGCTGGGACATTTTTATCTCCCTCTATGACACCATAGTAACTGATAGAAAGCTTGCCGCACACCCGCTTGTCAAATGGAGCCTCTACGGGCTGGAGTGGCTTGCCGCCAGAACAGCCGACCTGCTCATCATGGACACACGGGCGCATGCCGCATATTTTGAATCGCTGTACGGCCTTGCGCAGGGCAGCGTCCAAAGGGTTTTTGTCGGCGCTGAAACAGATGTTTTCCGCCGGCTTGAGAACAAGCCGAGGGATTTGGACAAGCCCTTCACCGTACTGTTTTACGGCCAGTTCATACCCCTGCAGGGCATTGAAACAATTGTCGAAGCAGCAAAAATTATTGAGGGCTCAGGTACCCCCATTCGTTGGATTATCATCGGATCGGGGCAGGAGCAGCACCGCATTGACGCGCTGATTGCACGGCTTGGCGTGCAATCAATCGAGAGAATAGCCTGGGTCGCCTATGAAGCCCTGGCCGGCTATATCAGCGAGGCTGATGTCTGCCTGGGAATTTTCGGCGCAGGCGGAAAAGCCGCAAGAGTTATTCCCAACAAAATTTTTCAGGCCCTGGCCGCTGGCGCGCAAATCATCACCGCCGATACCCCGGCCGTCAGAGAACTGCTCTCAGAGGGGCCGGCCGTGCGGCTGGTAGAGCAGGGAAATCCCGCAGCCCTTGCTGCGGCTGCTGTCGCGTTGCAGGAGGCCACCGCAGCAGGGGCTGATCAAGCTCTGCAAAATGCGGGCCTGCCCGTCATAGGCCCTCGCGAGGTAGGGGAGCAGCTAGCCGGGGCGCTGCACACGGTCGGGGTGATATAAATGCCGGCAACCCCTCCAACGGCCGCGGTGCCTGCCTGCATGCAGATGCGCAGCCCTGGTTTTAGCATATACTGAAGGGAGAAAAAAACTTCATGCATATACATCCGGTGTACGGCATAAGCGCCCCCGAGCGGGGCTGGGTGCCAGCTCCGCGCTATTTGTTGAGAAGAGATCGCGTGCTGCGGCTTCTGGCAGGGCTTCCGGCCGGCCGCCTTCTTGAAATCGGATGCGGCTCCGGCGCGCTTCTGTATGATATGGCCCGTTCAGGATTTCACGTTTCCGGCCTTGAGCAGTCTGCAGAAGCCAGGGATTTAGCTTTGTATATAAATAGAGAAACGCGCGGTCTTCAAATATTTGAAACCCCGGAAAAGGACTGGGGCAGCGCTTTTGATCATGTGCTCTCCTTTGAAGTGCTTGAGCACATAGAGGATGATGCAGCAGCACTGCAGCAGTGGCACAGCTGGCTCAAGCCTGGAGGGCATCTGCTGCTGTCCGTGCCTGCACACCGTTCCCGCTGGTCTGCTTCAGACGAATGGGCAGGCCACTGCCGCAGGTATGAGCGGCAGGGCCTGCTGGATCTTTTGCGGGACTGCGGCTTTTCCCCGCAGGTTGTTCAGTGTTACGGGTTCCCTCTTTCCAACCTGATAGACCCCTTTCGCGCTATCTACCACGGGCGCCGGCTTCGCCGCTCCGTTATGCGCGACCGGGCTGATTGCAGCCTTCGCAGCGGCATTGAGCGCAGCCTGGAAACAAAACTGTATCCCCTGGAGGCAAGCCTGCCCGGAACTCTCTGCATGCAATTTTTTTTCGCCCTGCAAAAACTTTTTTTAAACACCAGCCTGGGCACCGGATTTATTGCGCTATGCACACGACAATAAAAACAGCGCTGCGCTGGCTGGGCTTCGCCATCGGGCTCGCAGCCCTGGCCTATTTTGCCATCACGGCTATCCAACAGTTTTCTTCGCTGCCGCCCATCACCTGGGGAGCAGGGACTTTCTTGGCCCTTGCCGGTGCAATTCTTGCGAACTGCGGCGCGCTTATGCTGAGCGGCTATGCCTGGTGCTTGCTGCTTCGGCTGTATGCTGCTCCGGTGCGAACTGCTAATGGCATAGCAGTTTTCATACTGGCACAATTTGCCCGATATTTGCCCGGCAATATTGCGCATTATGCCGGTAGAGTCGTGCTGGGAAAAAGCTGCAGCATCCCTGCGGCAGCTGCCGCCATGAGCCTGCTCATCGAGATTGGATGGGCTCTGATTACGGCCGCTTCGGTTGCCGCAGCCTGCTTTGGCATGGCCGATGCCGTCTTGCCGCCGGCGCTTGCAGCGTTTCTGCCATCCTGGCTGCATGCGCTGTTGCCAGGTGCGGCATTTGCTGTTCCGATTATCGGGGCAGCGGGCTTTTGGCTCTGGCAGAGGTTCCGCCACGGCAGCGGGACGCAGGCAGGCGGCAGAACCCTTCTGAGTTGTCTTGCAAGCTGCTTCGGCCTCTATAGTATAACGTTTCTGCTGATCGGCCTGGCAGGTGATGCCCTGGCAGCGGGAATTTTCGGGGCAAAGGAAAGTCATCTTGTTCTGTTAACGGGGGCCTTTGCTGCTTCCTGGATTGCCGGCCTGCTGGCCTTCGGAGCGCCAGCGGGAATTGGGGTTCGGGAGGTCGTGCTGCTGGAGTTGCTGAGCCCCGCATTCGGGCCTGCTGTTGCAGGCGGTCTGGCCATAGCTTTGCGCGCGGCCAGCATTGCCGCTGACGGCCTGATGTTTGTCACGGCCTATACCCTGGCGCGCAAAAGCAGCTTTTTTACCGGCGCATCAAACGAATAAAACAGTTCTGACGGCGCGGGCCCAGGACTGGCAGGATAACCTTCATGTACTGCTTGACTTTTTATGCTCCTGCTCAAGGAGCTTGACCCGCATGCTGATGTCCTCCAGCAGCCGTTTATTGCCGCTTATAAGATCGGCAAGAAAACCTATGAGCACCATTTGGAAACCCGTAAAGATGAGAACAGCCATCAAAATAAGCGACTGAACATGGCCGGCCCCGCCCTCGGTAACAAAATAATAAAGAAAGCGCGCTCCGATGGCCAGACCAAGAAAAATGAGCGCTGCGGCAATTAAAAGGCTGATCTTCAGGGCTGCGTAATTGAGCCACACACGCAGAATGGTCAGCACCGAAAGGCTCATATAGGAGATAATATTCTTGATAAGCCTGGACTCGCGGGTCATGGGGTTGACTCCGATCCTGACGCTGGTGACGGGAATATGCTTGCGGCCGGCATAGATGATGGACTCAAGCGTATAGGTATAGTCGCTGACAAGATTCAGCTTCAGAAGAGCCTGGCGCGTGAATGCCCTGAAACCGCTGGTCGCGTCCGGAACCCGCATATTTGCCAGCCAGCCGACAACGGCGCTTCCTTTTCTTTGTAAAAATTTTTTCAGCGGCGAAAAATGGGGGATATCCTGTATCGGCCGTTCGCCGATGACAATATCAGCCTCGCCCCGGAGAATCGGCCCGATCAGCTTCGGAATATCAGCGCCCCTATATTGATTGTCGCCATCGGTATTCACCACGATGTCAGCCCCGCGTTCAAGACAGGCCTCAATGCCCGCCTTGAATGCCAGGGCAAGGCCGCATCTGTTTTTGAGCCTGACAATGTGATGAACGCCGAGGCTGCGCGCAACCTCAACCGTACGATCGCTGCTCCCGTCATCGACGACAAGATACTCTACCGCGTCAACCCCATCCAGGGCTGCGGGCAGGTCACGCACCGTTTCAGGCAGCGTTGCCTCTTCGTTATAGCAGGGTATTTGTATAATGACTTTCATGCTTTCGGCAAGGCCGTTTCCCTATTTTAGGGAAGTTTAACAGTTTCCCCGCGACTTGTAAAGATGTCTCAAGCACGGCGCCGGCGCAACTAACATCCAGCTGGAATCACATTCAACAGAGTTCAGGCGGCTTTTAAGTACACGGCATAAGCAGCACATAAAAAAGCCCCTTTCAAGCATAAGGTTTTGATATGCAACATCAGCAGTGGTGCAAAATGAACTTGTACTTACATGCCTTCACCCCACTTTGCCGCCTTCCTTTTCGTGTCCGGGATATACTGGCGCTCTCCATGCTTGCGCTTTACTGGGCCGCCTTTGTAACCGCATCCCCGGCGTCAATGCAAAAAAGCCTTGTGGATGATGCATACATATTTCAGAGGGTCGTGGACAATTTCTGGGACGGACATGGCTTGACATATAATTACGACGCAATGGTAAACCCTATAACATCGCCATTTTACGCCTTTATTCTGGCTGGCGCTAAAGTGTTCCCCTGTGCGGCACCAGCCACCATCAGCTTCGTATACCTGTCAGGCCTGATCGCGCTGGGCGCGGGTATTTACTTTGGCATACGGCAGTACAACCGACTGCTGGCATTAACGATGGCGATCTTTGTCAGTAGCGCCTCTGTGCCCATTCGCTCATGGGGAATGGAAACAAGCACTTTTATGGCATGCATTGTTTTTTCAATACTGGCCTACACCCATGGACGATATTTGACAGCAGGCATGTTCTGCGCCTTCACTGCTCTATCGCGCCCGGAGGGTATCGCCCTCATTGGCGTTTTAGCAGGGGCGCATCTTCTAACAGAGCGGAAACTATTGTGGGGCATGCTAACAGTCTTCGCCGCCACACTTACGCCCTGGCTGCTGTATTCATGGGCAACCTATGGGCACATAGTGCCCAGCAGCGTCTCTGTTAAAGCGATTCAGCACACTATAGGATGGTGGCGGAAGCAACCCTCATGGTTGAATTTTTTCCTTAATCAACCATTGATACCCTGGGTAAGTTACCCGCTGGCAGCACTGGGGGTTTTTCAGGCATATCGCGACTTCATGAACGGGCATCGCTTTTTATTGCTGATAATGGCGTTTGGCGCCATACAGGTTGCGGCATATTCTCTGCTTGACGCTCCTGTTGGATACTTTTGGTATCTCGCCCCGGGCAATATGGCCCTGGATATTGCCATTGTGCTTGGGGCATTCACACTAGGGCAAAGCATCTTCGGATTATTCGAGGCAAACAAAGCCCTTCATGTATCTGCAGTTATTCGGGCGGCCTTCATTTCCGTGATGGTGCTCGTATACATGACAAAATTTGCCGCAGCACCTTTCAGCCGATTGAAGCCGTATCGTCTTGGCAGCGAATACAGGGCAGCTGGCGAGTGGATTGAGCAGAACACACCAGGGGATTTTGTCGTTGCAGCAACCGAAATCGGCTACATAGGCTATTTTTCGAAACGCCGGATACGCGATATCCACGGCCTTCTTCATCCGGAGGCGCTGCCCTCTCTGCAAAAAGAGGAGTGGGATTGGTGGTTTAAATCAAATCCGCCTCAGGTGATCGTTATGCATAGCCCCCCATGGAAAGGGGAACCCTCCGGTCTGCCTGACTGGCAGTCCCACAGCCTGCAGCAGTTCCGGGATCAGTACAGACGAATAATATCCTTCCGGCAGGTGGCGGTATATCAGCGGCAATCCACTATTTCAGATTGACGCGCGGCTGCGTTCTCTGCCATCAGGCTGGAGCAGGATAGTGGTCCACGCTGAATAAACAGCGGTCAGCACAAACCTGCAAGCGTCAATGCCCTGTTTGCTGGTCGGCTGTGTTCTTCCCCTGATTACACAAGTATTCAGCTATTATTTCGCCCGCTACCCGGTGTCCATTTTCATTCCAGTGCCCGCCCCCCATACTGGTATTGGGGAAACCATGGAAATAGCGCTGCGTCTGCTCCGCACGCTTCTGCATTGGTGGCGCAAGAACAATCGCTTCAATGCCCTGAGCAGCTGCAAAGGAAGCGATTCGCCTGTCAGGATACAGCAGGTCATCACAGCCAAGGGACCGGGCAAAGGCCTCTCTGGCTTTCGGATCGGGATGCACCTGAATGCCGTTTGTCAAGCTCACCAGAAGAAATCTCGCCCCCCGTTCCGCAACCTCCCGGCGCATCTGCGCAAGCAGCGCTTCAGTAATCCGCCATGCCTCCTCCCATTCTTTCGACTGCGGGGGCAGGTAAATATGGTTGTCCAGTCCAATGTCCGGGCCGGGCTGTGTACCGGCAGGTTCGGCTGGATCGGGTTTCTGTGCGAGAGGGCTGGGCTCAGCGCCTGTCTGCGGCTGACGCTTTGGGAGCGGTGCCGCATGGCGTCTGACAAAAAAATCTCTTTGGGCTTTCTTTATAAACTGATACAGGCGAAAACAGTCCAGAACTTTCACGGTTCCTGCATACAGGGAGCTGGATTTAAAACGAAAGGAATAAGACTGCAACAGGGCGGTATCCAGGCTCAATGAGCTGTCCTGCAAAACAAAAAAAGGCCGGGAAGGCGCGGGGCAGAGAGACGGGTGATTGTCGCGCACGTCATTGCCAGACAGAAATGCCAGCAGGACCATATCCGGCTGAAAATCCCACACCCTGCTGCGAAGGGTGAGCAATTCCTGCACTGTTGCATAGCCGGCTACGCCGAAATTCAGGACCTCTGCTTTTTTGCCGTCAAAAGCACCGCAGGCATGGAGCTTATTTTCCAGAACACGCCAGAACGTATCCCCAACCGGCACTTGAAAAGCTTCCGCGTATGAATCTCCGAGCACTGCTATGCGATAGACCCCGGAAGGTTTTTTTTTGCTGATCTCGCGGTCATCCCTCATGCCGAAGCGGTTAATTTTAACAAACCCCCGGCCTTCCTCGCGCCACCAGCCCTCAGCGCCCGGACGATGGGCCGAACCAGCAGCCCTGTCGTACTGGTAAAATCCCGGATAGGAAAAGCCGCTGAGCCTCAAAAAAATTTCAAGGGCAAGTAAAGCCGCAGCACTGCTGGCGCAGACCAGCAAAAAATTTTTCATTGATTTCCGCATAACCAATCCTCATCGCCTGTCATCATCGCTTGTAACATAGCCCGGTTTCTGATAAAATTTTTAAACTGGATGCTGGTGCTGTTTTACACCCTTAAGGGCTGACCGGCCTTTGCACAGGCATCATGGATTTCACGGGCACCATAAACCTTGATTGCTGTGAGGCTAAAAAAGCTTTTTTCACATGCATCAGGAGCTCCATGAAAGCAACCGGAACAACAGCCGCCGCATGTGCAATCGGAACCTTTCTCATGTGTGCTCTCGTGACACTGTATGTCCACCGGGTAGATACTGCCTTGTCACAGGAAGACAAACAGTACATACCGCGGTATCTGGAGGGCATAGCGCGTTTACCAGAAAAACCCACCTATACGGAAGAATTGAATTTTATAATTTCGGTTCAACGCTCTGTTCTCAAAGTTGCAGCCAAAAACCAGGGCCTGCCATTCGACCAGCAAAGGGAGCCCATGGATTTGTATATTGCAAAAACCGGGTTATGCTATGACAGAAGCAGGGCTATTGAAAAAATTTTAATCTATGCCGGATTCAAAACACGGCATGTTTCAGTCTACGCAAAAAAAGCTGCTGAATCTTCTCTTGAAGCACTTGCAACACCTGACATTGAGTCCCACTCCATTACTGAGGTCTTAACGCAAAATGGCTGGTTAGTCGTCGATTCGAACACGTCCTGGATATCAACTGACAAAGACCGGAACCCTGTATCACTAAAAGACCTGCAGGCAGCTGCAAACAAATCTTTGCCTGTTCAATGGAGCATGCAGCCTGCACCGAAAATCTTCAGGGGGCCATTCATTATTGTATACGGACTCTATTCACGCCATGGCAGATTCTATCCGCCGTATAATTTCATCCCTGATATTCATTATGGCGAGTTTCTTGAAAACCTCTGGTAAGCCGCCGGCCGGCGCACAAGGGCGGCCGCTTTTAATTTTCCACGCGATGATTCAGACAGCCTTACCCATGGTATTTCCGGAGTCCATACTGCAGACACCGCATCATCGGTATAACCGCCATGATCTCTGCGCATATTTTGAATCGCGTATCAGGAAAAAGCAGAACAACAACGGGCCATAATGCAAAATACGGCACAAAAAAAACCGCTTCCTTTAAGGATAGCTTCCTGCCAAAAAGAAGAAGCAGCGCCCCGACAAAAAGAGGGATATACAACAGCTTGTACACAACATACAGCAGGGCTGGCAAAATAACAATGCCGCCCACGTGTACTGTTTTTCCATCACCCTCAATATAGGTCTCCGGCGCGGCAAAACGGGGTATTTTTTCGACATTCAACCAGTGCCATAATGACTTCACAATGCAGCGATAGAGAAAAGCCGGCACATCCTGACGTATTTCATTTATACCAGCCTTGAAAAAATACTCATTCTGCTGCGCCTCACTGAACCCCTTGATCCCGCTTTTTATGCCTGCAAGTATTTTTTTCTCGAAAAAAATATCAATATCATAATTGGGGTGTCCATGGAGGTAGTCACGGTTGTTCCCTATAAAAAAATTAATCCCGAATGTTGTTCCCAGCCCGAACGACAGAGAGCGTTTATAGTTATACAAGCAGAACAAGGCTGTATAGATACAAAAAATAAGCAGCAATCCCGCAAAATACTTTTTTGCCTTCCTCCTCCCTGCACAAACAAAAACCCCCAGCAGGGAAAACAAAATCACGAAATTTGTAGATCGTACAAGTGCAGACGCAGCGAGAAGACCTGCCAGGAAGCAGAAAAAAGCTCTATGGCTGCCACTATCGGAGACGCTATCATGCAATCTGATCAGCATATAAAACGACAAAAACATAAAAAAGCATTCACTGGCGGCAGCCGATGACATGAGGCAGGACCAGATAAAATACGGATTGAGCATCATGGCGCAAACAGCAAAGAAACAGAGCCAGCCTTTACCCAAAACATATCGCGCAGTTGCAAACGCTGCCCAGAACCACAGCATGAGCATGATGACTTTATAGACATAATGATTGACGGCAAGCCCTGTTATTTTCTGAAAGCAGCTGACAATCAGAAAAATACCAGGGGGGTAGGCGGATGTGTGTTCGGAGGAACTTAATAGTCCGGTAAAAACCAATTCCGGCGCATAATAGTTTTTCGTAGAAATATAGCTGATGACGAGAACTGCAATCGCAATCAACATCGCAAAAAGAAAAAACACATACCGGTCCCTGTAAGGCGCGCATTGCGGCTGAGTAATTTTCATAGTTTCAACCTATCAGAGGCTCTACGGCTGCCGGCACAAACGCATTTACCCCTTCTTTTCTTTTCCACTGGTTCCTGCCGGGAGCATCAGCCCCTTTAAATATATTCATCAGCATGCTTTCAGCCTTAAATCAGTCTTCATGGAGCCCGCAGGCGATAACGCATCCACAGCTCATCGTTGACGTTTTTTTCAAAGGTTCTTTTTTTTGCATATGCGGAATCTGTCAGAAAGCTGCAGCCTGACCGGGGAGCAACCGCTGCTATGCGGCACGTCCTTTTATCAGGAAATCGTAAAGCTCCCCATACTGCTGCGCAACTTTTTTCACTGCATAGTGACGACAGACCTTTTCCCGGGCATTTTTTCCAAGATCTGCAGCCCTTGCATCATCCACCAGGAGTGCTTCAAGAGCGCTGATCAGTTTCTCATCATTACCACACGGTATGAGTATTCCCGTGACACCATCGTCGATAAGCTCCCTGTTCCCGGGAATATCGGTTGCGAGAACTGCAAGACCGGAGGCCATTGCTTCAAGCAGGGAGTTGGATATACCTTCATAGGCCGACGGCAATATAAAAACATCTGCGGACTGCAGAAAAGGTGCCATACAGGGAACCGTATTCAAGATTTTAACCCTGTCATGCACACCCAACTGCTTGCAGAGTGTTTGAAGAAGAGCGCCATCACGCCCCTCCCCGATTATATACAGTCTGAAACGTTGAGCGCTCTGAATCCTGCAAATCGCGCGCACGAGCCAATCAGTTCTTTTTTGTGAAAACAGTATTCTTCCTGTATAAACAAAAATTTTTTCATCAGGCAGCCCCATCGACTGTCTCAGCTCGCTTCGATTCTCTGCCGGATGATATATACCGGTATCAACACCGTTGACAATAGCACGGGTTTTATAAAGCGGATAGCCGATTCCAGCAAGCTCACGCTGCATTTCTTCGTTCAGAACGACAATGGCTGTGGCATTCTTGCAGCATGCCAAAAAAAACCTCCCCAGACATGACCGCTCATGGTTTTTGATATCACCGCCGGCGCCGCTGCAGGCAAGCTTTAATACAGAGGCCTTGTTGAATATGTTTGCCATCATGATAGCAGCTGCAGAGGTATAGCCGACCTGAAACGTCTGAATCATTGAGCAGGAGAATCTGTTTTTATAAAGATAGAGGATAAGGCTTACAAGAAAAATGAAAGCGCCAACATATTTGAGACGCAGAGTAGGTAAACGGGTAATTGAAATATTTTGTATTTCTTCCCTTGGCGCCCAGGAACGGTGAAGCCTGCTTGTCACAACTTCGATGTGCCAGCCCTGTCTGGCAAGGGCCGCGGCAACAGTGAGGGCTTGCTTTTCCATGCCGCCGATAAATGGGTGAAAATAACGAATAACAAACAGAACCTTTCTGTTCCTGGCATCAGACACCATCATAGCACTCCACCATGCTGAAAAAAAAGTTGCTGCAAACGCAGGCTCTCGTGCACCGGACACATTTCATACTGTGCCATCACAGAACCGCAGCCCCCGGGGGGTGCATGTCTTCACTGGTATCTGACCGTTGCAATGCATAGGTCAATCCCATAAGCGCCCAAAAGGTTGGAGAAACGCTGACAACGCTGAAGCTGAAAAAATCATTGACCATATAGCCGCAATAGCTGCTGAAAACAGCGCATAAAAGCATTCTCAGCCGCCGGTCCGTCTCACGTTTCATGCACCGCCAGAGCCACACAAGAAAAGACACCATAATGCCGCAGTAGGCAAACAAACCAAAAATGCCCTGCCCGATCGCGATATCGATATAATTGTTGTGCGCGCGGTCAATGATACCGGAGGCCTTGAACCGCTTAAAACTCTCAAAAGATGCTTTCTTGTACACCTGCACATGCGTATCAGGCCCGTAGCCGAACCAGGGCCGCTCGGCGATTAAAGGCACCGCTTGCCCCCATAAAAAAATCCTCGTGGCCGAACCATGCCCCTGCTGCAGATTGAAAGCAGCCCTCGCCTTGGCGGCAATCCTGCTGCCGATATTGAATGAGCCCCAGCCGCTGGCGGCAAACACCCCGAAAACAAGCGCCGCACCGGCAATCGCTCCCCCAAAAACACCAATATATCTTTTTTGCCCGGGCCCGCCATAGCGAAAAATCAGGAGCGCAAAAAGCAGCGCAGCACAGGCAAAACCCAGCCAGCTTGCCCTGGCCATGCTCAGCACAAGCGCCATCACGACAAAAACAAGCGCGAAGGAGCACAGGAGATATGTTTTTTTTTCATTTTTGTACAGGCAGTAGCCTGCAAAAAGGGGCCCCGTAAGCACTAAAAACTTGCCGAGGAAATTGCCATTGCCCATGGTGCTGTTGATCACATTGCTCACATTAAAGGAGTCGATAAAATGCCGTGTCGGATTAAAGCCAAGGTATTGAATGACGCCATAGAGGGCTATTAAAAAACTGCTCGCAAGCAGCCATTTTACAAGCTGCTCGGCCTGCATGCGGGACTCAACAAGACCGGCGAAAAGGACAGGCAGAGCGGCATATGCCAGCAGGGTAAACAGGCCTTCATAGCGCAAAAAATCGCCCTGCAGACTCAGCTTGCGGTCAATTGACAGAACGGTTGATATAATGGCTGAACAGCCGTATAAAAACAAAAAAACAGGGCCTGCAAGCCTGGGCAGGGGAAGCCCAACTCTGCGTATACACAACCGTGCGATCACCGCAGCACAGATTATGCAGATCAGCCCGTACACCGAATCAATTTTGGGCTTGTAGAAATAATCATAGGCCGTAGGGTTGACCATCAAAGGAACAAGAGCCAAAAGAAAAAAAAGACTGATATTGATAATGCTCTGCAGAATCATACCAGGGGAAGTCATAGCATCTGCTTTCTCATGGCAAATTTTTGCACACTGTATGTCCGAAGAACAAAGCCCGGCTGAAGCCGTTCGATATCCCAGGTAATACATACAAACGACGGGTTCGTATGTCAACAATCAAAATGTTTGTATGAGCCCCCTCTGGCCAGCGCGCATCAGCCGTGGCTGCTGGCACCAGGCATTGTGCTCCTCCGGCGTTGCTTTGCATCATGCAGCCGGCACTTGCGGGTTATATGCTTTTTGGATTGCACAAAGCATCCTGCTGTAAAAAAAACAGAGGCCTTTTGGGCCTCTGTTTTAAAAACCTCATACTGATTCGTAGTATCAGCTGGACTGCTTCGCAACGCCTGTCGAGGTAACGACGATCGTGGATCCTTTCATGTCGGTGGGCACGCCCGAGCACTCGACGGTAATCTGATACAACGCGCACTCTGGGCCGGATGCAAGATTACACTCAGCACTTTCGGAATCCGTACCCACATACTCAAATGATCCGGGTGTATACCCCTGCAATGCCTCAGTTGCTGCAAGAGTACCGCCATTATTATTGCATGCAGTAACAAAAAGGTCCCACGTTCCTGCACGGGTAGCATCAGGAAACTGATTGCCCTCTGAGTCGACGGCATAACCGGCAAGGCAGCCTCTCATAGACTCTGCCGTTGACACGCAGGCTGCAACACGAGACTTATTGCGATAGGCGATGAAGTTCGGCACTGCAATTGCGGCCAGAATACCGATAATGGCCACGACGATCATGAGTTCGATCAGGGTAAAACCTTTTTCATTTCTTGTTTTGAGCATCATTGTGTCTTCCTTCCTTGTTATATAGTTAATAAAGTTTGTTGGGTTAGTAAAATCTGATTTTTATTTGTTTTGTTCCACCTCCTTTCGCTGCATCTAAAGCATTGCAAAACCAATGCCAAAAATAAAAAATACTATTTATATCTAAGTATAATAAAACAATAAAAAAAGTTGCCTGTAAATACCTTTAAATGTCACGCCGCAACAAAAATTGTCACATCCTTTGTTCCTGCAAGGCAGTCAAGTCTGCTCTCACACAAGAAAACTTCTCATAATTCCAATTTTGCCGTAATTGCGCTGGAGTGCATATACGCAACTGGCAAAAAACCGGTTCTGGCAAATGCAGAAAAATGTGCGGGGAAAGGATACGGCTGCATTTTGTGCTTCGCCCTTTTAAGACTGTGTCGCATTTATATATGTAGTGTCACCCTGAGTGAAACGCGGGATTTTCCGGCATGCCGCAGGGGCGAATGGCCATTCTGATCTTCCCCCGAAAAAATGGACACGGAGTTAGACAGGAAAAAAAACTGAAAAGACCGCTCCTTTTCCTTCTTCACTTTCAACGTCGATGGCGCCTTTATGCTCCTGAATAATTTTATAGACAATGGACAGCCCAAGACCGCTCCCCGCATCTTTGGTTGTAAAAAAAGGATCAAAGATGCTGTTGATTTCGGACCTCTTAATGCCGCAGCCTTCATCGGCTATTTTAAGCACCACCCATGCCGCGGCAGGAGCGCCGGCTGCGGGCGCAAGGCTGCCGCTTTTTAATGCAGCCGGCTCAAAGCCATGCTCTACCGCAGCAGCCGTAAGCGTAATTGAGCCGCTTTTGTCCGTCATAGCCTGAGCGGCATTCAAAATAAGATTCCACAGAACCTGCTTTATTTGCTGACGGTTGGCCGTAATGGTGATCTGCCGGGGAATGAGCTGACGGATGGCTATACCGGGGCTGCATTCAGTGCTGTTTTTAAAAAGATCGATAACCTCATCTGCAACCGTGTATAAGACGACGCGCTCGTGCCCCGGAGCTTCTGCGCGCGCGTATAGGGTGAAGTCCGATATCAGGCTGCTGAGATTTTCACTCTCCCTGACAATGATGTCCATAAGGCGTTTATCTGCGGTATCCAGCTGAAGGCTTTTTTGAAGCACCTGAATCGATCCGCTGATGGAAGCAAGCGGATTCCTGACTTCATGAGCTATGCCGGCGGCAAGCCTGCCCACGGCAGCCAGACGGTCTATTCTTTTTAAATGCTCCTGCATCTCGCGGAAATCGGTAAGATCCTGAAAAATAAGGATCGTGCCGATTTCGTCATTTGATACGTCCTTGAGTCTTGCGCCGGAAAAACCAAGCCACCGGGAGCGGCCGTCACGCCTGAGAAACGCCATTTCAAAACCCGCGGTCAGAGAGCTGCCCGGCGACAGTAACGAATGAGACGAAACGGCAGTGGCGATTCCCGGAAAAATGTCCTCTATACCCTTCATATATGTTTGGGCAAACCGGTAGCCGGTGATCTCCTCGGCGGCACGGTTAAACGTGATGATTTGCTGAAACTGATTCAGGGTCACAAGCCCGCTGGGCATATTTTCTATGATTTTTTCGTTTAAAGCTTCAAGCTGCGCAAGATCCACCTGCTTTTTCTGAAGCTGCTGCCTTGATTTCCGCGCCTGCTCGGTCAAAAAGCTGCTCAAAACGGCAACGAGATAAAAGGCCGCGACATTGATGACGATGGGGAAAAACAAAGATTCCCGTTCATATCCGGTCGCGGTAATCGCGCCGATATGAAACGGTGAAATAACATGATAATGCTCAAGCGTAATGAGCAATGGAAAAAGAATGCTTGCCGCAGTTGCCGCAAAAAGGCCGCCTGAAATAAAAAGGCAGATGCTGGCGGCGATGATCTCGACGCTGTAGAGAAACGCGAAAATGCTGTTGATGCCGCCGGTAATAAACAGCAGCATCGTGATCAAAAAAAGATCGACGATAATCTGAACATAGGCAAAAAAAACAAACCGCCTGAGAAAAGAAAGAACAAAAACGTAGATAAAAGTCAGGCCAAAAGCAGTGCCGGTAAGCGAATAGAGATAAATGAGATGCGGCGTGAGAAAGGAATCGCTCCGGCGGAGCTGAGTTACGGTGGCTATGCCGAGAAAAAAAGCCGCCACCAGCACTCTGAAAAGCATCAGCAGCTGGAGCCTGCCCTTCAGACTGTACATGTCCTCATGTGCTTTCATGCAATACCAGCAGGCGCACCATCTTCACCCGGCATATGCGCTCTCAGTCTTTTTCGAGGTTGCTCTCATCAAGTGCAAGCTTCTGAATCCGGTAGCGCATCGACCGCAGCGTTATACCCAGCAGCTTCGCCGCTCCCTTGATCGAGCCTTTTGATTGCTTCAGGGCTTCTTCAACATAGCCCTTTTCATAGCTCTCAACAAGTTCATCCAGAAGAACACCTTCCTGCGGAATGTTGAAACTGCCATCGGCGGAAGCCGCTGCGGGCCGGCTCTCCCCGGCGCCGCCTGAGGATGCCACACCGAGGCCTTCCGGAAGCATAATACTGGTGGTTGACAGCGCAACGCCGCGCTCGATGATATTTTCAAGCTCGCGGATATTCCCCGGGAATTCATGCCGCATGAGGCAGTCAAGAGCAAAATCCGATATTTCGCTCACATTTTTTCCGGTTTCAAGGGCGGATCGTTCAAGAAAATACCGCGCCAGCAGCGGAATATCTTCCCGCCGCTCACGAAGAGGCGGCAGAGCTATATTGATGACATTCAGCCGGTAGTACAGGTCTTCCCGAAACGATCCGTCTGCGACCTTCTGGGCGAGATTTTTATTTGTAGCCGAGATTATCCGCACGTCCACCTTGATCTCGTCCGTACCGCCCACGGGCGTAAAGGTCTTCTCCTGCACCATGCGCAACAGTTTCACCTGCAGCGAAAGCGGCAGTTCTCCCACCTCATCGAGAAAAAGCGTGCCGCCGTGCGAAGCCTCGAGAAAGCCCATTTTATCCTTAATGGCGCCGGTAAAAGCCCCTTTTTTGTAGCCGAACAGTTCGCTTTCAAGGAGGGTCTCGGGGATGCCGCCGCAGTTGATGACGATAAACGGCAGCTCTGAACGATTGCTCCTGCTGTAAATCGCCCGCGCGACCAGCTCCTTGCCCGTGCCGCTCTCGCCGGTAATGAGCACATTACTCTTGACTGAAGCCGCCCGGCCGATCAGGTCAAGAACCTTTTTCATCGACGGGCTCTGGCCGATCATGCCGCAGGAGTGGTCCTGTGGATTGCCGGAAGCATCTCTGCCTGCGAGCCGCGGGTCGAGCGCCTGTGAGCGCTTTTCAAGGGCCGCATCAATTTTGCGTTTTATATCCTCGACATAAAACGGCTTGGTGATGTAGTCATAGGCATCTTCATGCATGGACTCCCGGGCCGTCTCATATGATGCAAATGCCGTAATCATGATAAAAATGGTGTGCGGTGAAAAATCCCGCACGCGCTGCAGAAGGGTGATGCCGTCCATCCGGGGCATTTTGATATCGGCAATAACAACATCAAAAGGCTCCTGCTCACAGCGGGCAAGGGCGTCCAGGCCGTCGCAGGCGCATGAAACGTCATAGCCTTCGCGCTGGAGATAGATTTCCAGCATCTCCCGTATGCTCTTTTCGTCATCAACAACCAGAACTTTTGTCATATGTATGGCTTCCATGACGGGCGCACGTGCCCGGCCGCATGATCAAGTGTTGCCCCCCCCTGCATCCGGCATCATACTAGCACAGATGGCCGTGAGAATACAGAGGGGGGGTATCAGCCCGCACAAGAATAGACAATGGAGCCGGCGACGATAGTGTAGGCTGCACAGCCCGTAAAGCGTCTGCCGAGGAATGGTGAATTGCTGCTTTTTGAGCAGAGCCGGTCTTTGTCAAACACATACTCTGCTGCAGGGTCGATGATAGTAATATCGGCGTCAAGGCCGGACTGAATACGCCCCTTCGGCAGATGCAGTATGCGCGCTGGGCAGATCGTGTATTTCTCAAGGGCCTGCATGAGCGTCAGCGCTCCCTCAGCAACAAGCGCAAGCGTCAGGGGCAGCGAGGTTTCAAGACCGATCATGCCGAAGGCGGCATGATCGAACTCCACATCCTTTTCAAGTGAGGAGTGCGGGGCATGATCGCTTGCGATAACATCCAGGGTCCCGTCCCGGAGCCCCTGCCGGACAGCCTCCCTATCCTGCTGCGTGCGCAAAGGCGGATTCACCTTTGCAGCCGTATCAAAGGATGCCGCCGCTTCATCGGTTAAGGTAAAATAGTGCGGGGCTGTTTCTGCTGTCACGGCAATGCCGCGGGCTTTTGCCTCCCGTATAATGCGGACAGAGCCTAAGGTGCTCACATGGGCTATATGAACCGGGTGCCCGACCCAGTCGGCCAGCGCTATCTCGCGGGCCACGATCAGCTCTTCGGCGGCAGGCGCTATACCCCGCATGCCCAGTCTGGTCGAAACGATACCCTCATGCATCACGCCCCGTGCCGCAATATCTGCATCCTCGCAGTGGCACAAAACAGGGAGAGAAAATGTTTTTGCATACTCGATGCAGCGCCGCATGACCTCCGCGCTTTTGACCGTTTTTCCGTCATCGGAAAGCGCGACAATGCCCGCCTCCTTCATATCGCCATACTCGGCAAGCGCTTCGCCTTTCAGGTCCCGGGTAAGCGCGCCAACGGGATACACGTTGATACATGCCTCTGTGCGTGCCTTATTGACAATAAAGTTGGTTACCGAGGCATTGTCATTGACCGGGCTCGTGTTGGGCATGCACGCGATGGCGGTAAACCCGCCTGCTGCAGCAGCACGGGCGCCGGTCTGTATGGTTTCCTTGTACTCCTGCCCCGGCTCGCGCAGGTGCGTATGCATGTCGATAAGGCCGGGCGCCACAAGCAGCCCTTCGGCGTCAATGACCTGCATGCTGCCGGCTGGGGCGATCTGCTCGCGCAGCTCAACTATTTTCCCGTTATCGATCAGAACATCAAGACGCGCATCGGTTCCCGAGGCAGGATCAAGCACGCGTCCGTTTTTAATAAGCAGCGGCATAATTTATTTCCCTATCAGAAGGTACATAAGCGCCATGCGCACAGCGACGCCGTTTGTCACCTGATCAAGAATTATGGATTTCGGGCCGTCCATCACGTCGGCCGACATTTCTATGCCGCGGTTAACAGGCCCCGGATGCATAATGAGCACATCGGGGCGCGCGTTTTCCAGCACTGCCCTGCTGAGCCCGAAAAACCGCGAATATTCCCGTACGGTCGAAAACAGGCTCTGGGCCTGCCGCTCAAGCTGAATGCGCAGCATCATGATGACGTCCATATCACGCACCGCATCGGCAATCGAGGGGATAAACGTCACGCCCAGGGACTCGATAAAGCGGGGCACCATGGTCTGCGGCCCCGACACG
>JAFGCP010000179.1 GCA_016932595.1 Deltaproteobacteria bacterium | reverse complement strand
TGCTCTTCAACAATTCCTGCCACTGCCAGTACGGGCGCATGGTCCGAAACCAGCGTCCGCAATCTCCCATGCCGGAGACGCTCACCATGCATTTCACGCGATTGTCTGTCCCGGCAACATAGCTCGCATGCGCACCGCCGGTAGCAGCTCCCCACAGCCCGAGCCGTTCGGTATCAACCTCAGGCTGCTGCCCGAGCCAGGTCAGTGCGCAGCGTATATCCTCCACCTGTTCCAGAGGAAGCAAGATTCGCTGACGGCCCTGACTCTCGCCGAAGCCGCGGTAGTCAAAATACAGCACCACAAAGCCGGCTGCGGTCAAGCGTTTGGCAACATCGATCAGAACGCCTCCCTTGGCGCCACCGGGTCCCTGACACAGGACAACTCCCGGCAATCGTTGTGTTCCGCCTGGCATATCGGCCGGAGTTTCCAGTATGGCCGCCAGTTGCAGCCCCTGGCCGGTAAAAAAGCTCACCTTCTTTTCAAGCATGCTGTATCTGCTCCAGAGTATTCAGGCCCCTAATGGACGACGGGGGCAGGCTCTCGCCTAATGCACCTATCTGCGCGAGTTCATTACTGAGCGTTCCCAGCCCAAGCTCGCCCAATTTTTTTCTTGTCTGCAGACCTGTGGAAACGTCCCAGCCGCGAAGCGCGTAATATTCATCCTTCATTGTCTCAAATTCGCTTCGGTCTAAAACTTTTCCCTTGCGCACCACGATTTCATCCCCCTTACCCGGCAGTACAAGGCCCGGGTTGAATATGCCAAACAGGCCCTCTGACTTTTCAAGGGGCTGATTAAAGTTAAACTCGCTCAACGTGTCATCTCTCCTGCCGGCCCTGCCTTCGCGAGCGTAGATTGCGCGTTGCAGATTAAACGACCGCTCTCCCACTTCGTAATACTTCTGCTCGCTCATGTCCCTGCCGGTTGCTGCAGAAAACAGCGCGGGCTCCAGTGTGGTATCGCCCATGTGATCGTCTTTCTGGTCCGTCACAAGTATGGGGAAATAGCGGTCACATGCCACCAGAGTTTCCTTTGCGTGCTGCCGGTTCTGAATCATAAACGCAGCACGAGCCTTGCCGTCATACGTTGAGAAATCAACGGCAGCCTCGCTTCCCCAGACCCGCTGTGCTATCGTGCGCAAATCCTCTGTTGAAAAAGGCGACTTTGCCCCTGAAGTCATGTACCACTGCACCCATGCGAGCAGGAGGGAATTTACTTCATGGAGTTGAATAATCGGATTTCGCGGCTCGGTGGCATAAAACAGCGCGGTCGTTAAAAACACCCGTGCGCCGTAACCGTCATTATTGTATCCGGAAGAGGTGATGCGCTCCAGCGCGGCATTGGCTGCTTCAGGACCCATCTCAAGAGAAGCCCGCCGCGTACCCTGCGCAAGCAGATCGCCAAAGCCCTTTCTGCTAACGACCATCTCTACAAATGCTTCAAGAAACTCCCGGCTGCCGATTTTCGACAGGGGAAGGCCTGTTTCAGCCTCTGACACGATGCCCCGTTGAAAACATTTCTGCAGCCAGACCATAAGATTGGAGAATTCCCCGGTATCAATCCCGAACCTGTCACAATGGGATGTGGCAATAAATGATATGTCGGTTGGACGGCCGTGATAGGACAGATCAAACGGGATATAACATGTTGCCGAGGCGCAGTTTTTACGCACTTCAACCAGGCCTGACGTATGCCTGAAGGTTGCCCGCATGCAGCCTGCTGGGCAACCGTAGCATGGAGCAGGCTTCACCTTTTCAACGCCAACGAGGAAAGGCTCGATCATGTAGATGCTCTCATGAAGCCCCTTGCGCAGCCCACGGATGCGCCTGTTAAGAGCCTTCAGCTTGTCCGGATAGGCCACGCCGACTTTGTTCGAGCCTTGTACGACAATCGCCTTCAAATTTTTTGAGCCCATAATAGCGCCCATGCCGCTTGCGATGGTCCCGCCCTGGCCGGTCACGGCCACGGCAAAGCGGACCATTTTTTCACCAGCAGGCCCAATACAAACGGTCTGTGCGTTTCCGCTGTGGATTGCTTGCAACTGCTGTATGGTTTTATCTGCTGTCAGACCCCAGAGGCCCCGGGCATCGCGCAACTCCACCGTATCATTTTCTATGAACATGTAGCAGGGTGACTTTGCTTTCCCCGTAATGAGAAGTCCATCGTAGCCGGCACATTTAATAGCCGAACCGAAAAAGCCCCCCCCATTGCCGAAACTGTACTGGTCCGGATAATAGTACGGAGACTTGGCCGCCATTACCCAGCGGGAGCATGCAGTTGCCGAAGTGCCGGCAAGAGGGCCGGCCATTAAGATTAGAGGGTTGCCGGGCTCCAGCGCATCAGTATTTTGAGAGATTTCGTCCCAGTATATGCGCGCAGCCAGAGCCCTGCCGCCGATGAAAGCTTCCGTATACCTTTGACTGCTTATTCGTCCGACCTCGCCTTTCGCAAGATCCATCTTCAAAAATATGCCGGTCCATCCAAAGCTTTTTTTCATGACAATTGTGCTTTTAAACGATTCACAAAGAGATCGGATACTTGTAAAAAATTAATCTATTATTGATACTAACCGGCTCTAAAATGCTGCAGACCCAGAATAATCATCAATGGCATATACGGGCAAAGCTGCCAAAGACATGCAATGATTGTAGCGCTGGCACGCCGGCTTATCTTTGATCATTCTTTTATCAGTCGATCAGGCCTGCTCATTCCTCACATTCATCATCGCCGGGTGCTATGCTCAGGCCTGAGCTTTTTGCCGTCACTCACTCGACAATAATTTTACCCTTTACTGCCGGAACAGGCGGCAGCCGGTGGGGTGTTTTTTTTGCAATATAGGTAAATTCTCCCTTTTCGATAAAACAAAGGCTCGCAACGCCTCCAAAGGGAATCTTGTTTGATATAAAAGATCCATCTTCATCAGTGATAAAGTGAATAGGACTTGAACAGGCCAGTGTAACCTTTTTACTGTCAAACTGAATCTCAAGCGTAAACCCAGCCATGCCATTGACCCAAATAACCGTGGTTCCTGCCGGGACTTTTACCGTATCAATATACGGGGCAGTAGGGCTGTCAAAACGAATAACCCTTGTTTCCGGCAGTTTCTTTTCAGGCACAATTTTTTCATCCTGGCCCATGGCTTGAGTAGCAAAAAAAATAAAACTTACTGATAACAAACATGCAAAAACAATCCCTGACCCCTTTGCTTTAGTATTTTTCATGTTTCACCCTCCTGTAAGTTTGTTGTAAGCATCAACTGGTTCACGTATAAAAATTGTATGTTACTGCACCCTTATTGCAGGCCTGTTTGTTTAGCCACAACGGCCTTATTAACAGCATCCTGCACAGCCTTCATCATCGCAAAGCTGCTGTACGTCGCGCCCGTCACAGCATCTACAACCACGCTTTGCTGCTGCACCATTTCCTTAGGAAGCTTTTTCAGCGCGTACCGGTATTTCAATTTATACTTTCCCAAAGCTATGCTTGGCATTTCTATATCCTGCAGCTTGCCCTCCTGTATGGTTACAACACTTCTTGTCTCAATGAAGGGCAACCCCATGGGCCGGTTAATATATTCGCCCTTATACACCCCGTCTTTCAGCTTAACCTTAGCAAGATCCTCTGCCATCATAAGGCCTTCCGTATCAACGGAACAGCCAACACAACAAAAAAGTGCGGCCAGTAACACTATCTGAGTTTTCAGCATTCTGATCATGTATCGTCTCCCATTGCTTGAATAAATCTTGTGCTGCAAGCTATGCGGCCTCGGGCATGAATTGCCTTGCTTGGCGATAACCATCCTGCTCCCTTGGTAACTATTTATAGATAAAAAACAGACGGCTTCACCTGCAGAGCCTATTGTTTCGTCTTGTCCTCAGAATGCCTGTTTAACTTAATTAATTCCCTTTTCACTCTATCCAGGCTGATGATGATATAGGCGCCAACACCTATGATTGCAGTGAAAATTGCAATATAGGACCACTCCGCACCGAATGCAGCCATGTACAGGCACATTTGCCATAACAGATACAAAACAAGAACTTTGAGCGCATTGATAAAAAAATATTTCATAGCTAACTCCGTCGCATTGAAGAAAAATTTTAAGACATAAGCACAGGTATGGCTCTCTGTACTACCTTACGGCACTTTCTGTTTTGTAAGCGACAACAGCCTTATTGACGGCATCCTGCACAGCCTGCATCATGCAAAAGCTGCTCAGTGTTGCGGTCGAAACAGCATCGACCACAACACTGTTCTGTTCCACCATTTCCCGGGGATGCTTCATTATCTGGTATCTGTATTTGTATTTAAACCTGCCGAGGGCAAGATCGACAACTTCAACCTTGTTGAGTTTACCCGCCTTTATGGTCACAACAACTTTCGAATCATGAAAAGGCGCTTTAATGAGCTTATAAAAATCCTGCATAACATATCTGCCGCTGTAGACGCCGTCTTTTAGTGATACCCTTGCCAGATCATCTGCCGTCATAAGCCCGTCGGTATCGCACATACACCCGGCAAGGCATACTAATATGCAACTGAGCAGGAATTTTATTTTTACAAGGTGACTCATGCTGTCATCCTTTAGCCCTGGCGACTTCCGATCCACTCGGGTTGTTATCCGTGCATCCCGAGATCCTTATGCAGATTCATTAATTCGTTTTTACCCTAACCGAGCTGATGATGCTATGTGCGCCGAAACCGATGACTGACGTAAAATCCACAAATTTCTGCACCAGTTAAAGTCTGCCTAGCAGTGGCTACAATCGGCGCTTGACGCACATATGCATCAAAGAGCAGTCCATCACATCAATAGCCGAACTCCTCGAGAGCCTTTGGCGTATAGAATGTTTCTCTATAATATTTTCCATTCGGGCCATCGGCGGAATCGCCCACTTCATTGCGCGGATAGGCGCCGATGGTCGAGTGCAACCGCTGGACATCAATAAAGTTTACATAGGTGGCCCTTATTTTCCCCTGACCATCATAGTTCTGCTTTATCTCTTCCTGGCTGCACTCTATCAGCTTAAACAGCTTGCCGTCCGGATCATATTTATCCGCCCAGACCATGATATATGATTCAGGGTCTATATAATAAATCTGCTTGCCGTATATGTAGTTCGGGTCTTTGTGCTTGGCTTCTATTACATACGTATTGATCCGCTCTTTCTTGATGCCGCTGTCATACATTTGACCAGCCACATGCTGTTTATAAATGGCCTGGGAACTATTGTGCCGCGGGGCCAGCAGTTCTTTTCTTCCAACCAGCTTGTAGGTTTGCGCATTAACTTCATAATCATAGCCGTAGCCGTCATCCGGTGTCATGTCCGATCCACCCAGCTGGGTCCATCTGAAAGCAGCTGACCTGCGGGTTACCCGCCGTGTTGATGTTGAAAAACCCCATTGCCCCCACTCTTTGTTCGGGTCCGTCCATCTGATGGCGAGATTCCTGTCGCCCTTGAGGATCTTGGGTTCATCCCAGGCCGTATGGGTGGCCTTGCGTATGCCCTTGGTGTTTCCGGGCAGTGCCGGCAGAGGGGGAATATCTGTCCTGCCGGTCCACCACATATTCCATGCCGTGCTTTTCATCTCGCGGTCATACCCTTTTCGACCATCGACCTGCACCCCGTTCATGACCGATAAAAAGGTGTCGCCATGCGTGGGGCAGTTAAAATTCCACATGACTTCAATGGCCGTGGTTGGTGTGGGAAATGGTATGCCGCAGACCCAGTTGAGAAGTTCTTCGTTGGGGCCAATTTTACAGGTGCCGTTGTATTTATTGGTGTATTCGATCATGCCCGTGGTCTCCTTAATTTCACTGTACGGGCTGACCTCAAACCATATTTCACCCCATGTTTTGGGATCTGTAATAATGTTATAGAAGCTTTCCGTGAGAAACTCCTTGACCTCTCCTGCATTGCTGCTGTTTATTTTTTTTCCGACCCATGTTTTCTCCCAGCCTCTCAATTTCTGGAGTTCCGCTCCCGCATAGGCAGGAACCGGATATGCTGCTTGCTCTGCTGCTGCGTATGCAGGAATCAGCACGAGCAGAAGCAGTAATATTCCTGCTGCTTTTTTCACATGGGATATGAAAAAGTTTTGTGTTCTCACTTTCAATCTCCTTTCAGGTAATTGATTTGTCTTTCTAACAGGCCGTTCGTGCATAAAAACCAGTATTAGAAAAAGGAATACCTCCACAACATACCGACCTGGTTTTGGTATTTTAAAATGCCCGACTTATTGAACTTCATGTAATACACCTGAAATGTCCAGTGGTAGGTCGGCTGATAGCTCAGGGTATAATTCTGGGTGGTTTGGCCGTTCGTATCATACGTGTGCAGGCAAAAAGGTGTCAGTTTTCCATTAAACATATTTGTCATTAAAACAAGGGTAAAACTTGTTTGCGACGATTGCGCGCCGTTTGTCCCCCCCGTCCACCAAATCTGGTCACCGGTGTTGCGGTCATGTTTCATGTTCGGCATTTTGCTGTAATATGAAGTCAGTTCTGCATAGAGCGGTTCGCTGCTGTTTCCCAGCCACGCATTGTCGGAAAACCCGGGAATATAGAAATTCCGTGAAATTTTCAAGGCTGTGTCAAGCTTCCCTGTTTCTCTAACCTTAAAACTCGTGTT
>JAFGCP010000178.1 GCA_016932595.1 Deltaproteobacteria bacterium | reverse complement strand
TTTTAAACAATAAAACAACTGGCATGAATTGAGGAGTATTTTTATGAAAAATAGCAGCCCCCTCATTGTTGCAGCAGCACTCTTTTTTGTGTCTCTGTTTCACGCCGGCATCGCAGGGGCTATTGAATGTCTGCGCCCGCCGCTTCCAGAAGCGCTGGAGGCTCTCGAGACCGGCTTTTCAGTTGAGGTGGAAACTATAGCTGTTGACAGCTGGGACAACAGCACGCCGGCCCCTTCTGATGACAATATATATTATATATTCAAACCGAAAGGACGGGCAGCCCGGACAGGTTTTATCATTTTGCCGGGCGGGAATTGCGATCCCCGCTCCTATGCCCCGGCTGCTTATGACATTGCAGCAAAGGGTTTTCTGACCTGCATTATTCCCATGCCTTCCTGTATTGCAATATTCGGCTATACGAGGGCAGACAAAATAATTCAGGATTATGCACAGATTGAAAAATGGGTCATCGGCGGCCACTCGATCGGCGGAACTTCGGCAGGTATTTATGCCCTGCAGAACACTACGGTCAGCGGGGTTGTCATCTGGGCATCGCTGCCGGATCCGGCGAACAGGCTGGACGCAACCACTATAAAAGTCCTGTCTGTTCACGGCTCGGAAGACGGCAGGGTTCCGCCGGAAAAAGTTTTGGAATATGCCCAGTATCTGCCTGCTGATACGGTATATGTGGAAATCGAAGGGGGAAACCATACCCAGTTCGGCTATATAGATCCTTCTCCTGATCTTTACTTGAAAAACCCGGATGATAAGCCGGCCACCATTTCCATTGAAGAGCAGCAGAGAAAAATCGTGCGGGCCACGGTTGATTTTCTCAAACAATTCGATGCAAACACCTGCCCTGTCATACACCTCTTTGGCAGCAAAGACACGCGCACCATGACTATAGCCAGATTTCGTGATGAAATACTGATGAAGAGTTCAGCGGGCCGCAGCATAATTGCCTGCTATAAGAAAAACGGGGCAAAAGTAATTGAAATTTTTGAGAATCACCCCGTCATTAAAAGCTCGGCCCGGAAGGTATTGGAGACACTGCTGCCGGCCATAGAGCTTGTATTATGAGTTATAGGTGATGAAGTCATGGTAGGGGCAGACCTGCGTGTCTGCCTAGAACTAGGGCGCACACACAGGTGCGCCCCTACTGGATACCGGCGTTCGCCGGTATGACGATACAAGGGTTTTTTGAGAAATTTTAAGGGACCTCATTTATAATTTCCGCCTATATTAAATGTATTTTTTTTAAACACATGGGAGGGAAAAATGAAGCGAATGTTTATAGTAATGCAATTTTTGTTATTAGTAGTATGCACTGCCCAGTGCAAAAGACACCATACCTATACCTGCGAGATAGATACTTCCAAAACAGGGTATGAACTGGCAGCTGCCTATGACAATTGCACGGTCTGGAATGCCCAGAAGACCATGACGGATATTGAGTGTAAAGATATCGATATTCGCGCAACCCGATTGCCGCGGTCGGAATTCGGCGGCTCCTATGCTGACCTGAATGCCGCGGAAAACTGGATACAGCCTTTTTATACCATTAGTCCTGAAAACATGAGCGCCTATCCGCAAGCGCCTGCAAGCATCAATGGAGTGATATCAGCTAAATTCAAGGCTAAAGACGCTGTGGATGCTGCGTTTGATTTCCGCAGTTACGGGTCGCAGGGAATTTGCGCTGATGTGCAGGAGGATATGTACGATACGGTGTATGATGATATTCTAACCAGGGAGCAGCGTTCAAAATACCGCTCTGAAGGAAAAAAATTGCGCTTTATTCCCGACGATGACGAGCCGCCCCTTGATGATACGACCAATCCGGTGGGTATGGGCGCGTCGTGGCTTGATGTTGATCCGGCCACAAAAGTGACCATGGACCCGGAGGATAATACTACCTACTACTATGAGCCCTGGAGCCTGTATGTTGCCTATGATGACACGGCCATATCCGATGAGAGGTTGCGGGGTGTAAGGTACTGCAAGCTGTTGAGCCATCAGGCACTACTGAGCTGGATGCTTGAAAAGAGTTTTGAGGAAAATCCTGTTTTAATAACCCCGACCAGCACTGAATGTACTGGCCCGTCGCAGCTTGAATCGGCAACAAATGGCAGTTGTTTGTTTTATTCGGATTTATACGGCGCCAATTATTTTTGCGCGGATTTTACGGGTACCGACAAGACCCAGGTAGAATGGCAGGATAAATGCGAAACAAATGCAGCCTATGATAACCAAACCTACAGCAACCTGCCGTGCAGTCAGAGAACGGCAGAAATTGAAACTTTTATACCCGGCTACCTGGGCCTGACCGGCATCTGCGTTGTTCATTGTCAGGCGCCAGATGAGTTTATTTTGAATATTTACAATGATAATCCGGAAACGAGATGCGGGGGTTTTGACTTTTTTACGCCGGAAGAACTTGGGAAATAAAAACCGGGTAAAAATGTGATGATGGATATGGACGCTGCAAAAATCTTAACTTCTGTGGAGCTTAAAGCATGAAACTTCTGGAACCAGGCCGGATCGGCAACCTGGAGATTAAAAACCGCGTCATCATGGCGCCTATGGGCATTCGGGGTCTGTGTGACCCTGATGACGGGTACTGGGGTGAGCGCGTACGGGCCTATTACGGTGCACGGGCCGCAGGCGGCTGCGGTATGATAACGACCGAAATGGTCTTTGTTTCGCAGGCTGCCGAGCCCATTGCAAAAGAGCTGCTGAACCTTTCCAATGACATTCATCTTGCTGCGGTGCGCAGGCTTGCAGAAACGATACATGCCTATAATTGCAAGCTGAGCATACAGCTGACCGCTGGTTTTGGCCGTGTCATTCCTCCACCTGTTGTGGCCGAAGGCGTCATCCCTGTTTCATCCTCGGAGAACACGAATTATTATGTTCCTGAGTATGCCGATTTGAACACCCGCGCGCTCACTACTGAAGAGGCGGGGAACCTTGCCCTGTCTTTCGGGTATGCTGCCATGCGCTGCCGGCAGGCCGGCGCCGACTGCGTGGAGCTGCACGGCCATGAAGGGTATCTGATGGACCAGTTCATGACAGGCCTCTGGAACAGGCGCACTGACCGGTATGGCGGTTCGCGGGAGAAAAGGCTTACCTTTGCCCGCGAGGCAATTGAGGCAATTCAGCGCGATGCGGGCCGGGATTTTCCCATTATTTACAGGGTAGGCATTACCCATTATCTTGAAGGCGGGCGGGAAGAAGAAGAAGGGCTTTGGATAGCCGGCGAGCTTGAAAAAATGGGCGTGGCAGCACTGCATATTGACGCCGGCTGCTATGAGACTTCATGGTGGCCCCATCCGCCGCAGTACCAGGAGGCCGGGTGTATGGCGGGTCTTGCCGCTAAAGTCAAAAAGGTAACCGGGCTTCCGGTTATTTCAGTCGGCCGCCTGCACTACCCGGAAACAGCCGAACGGGTTCTGGCTGACGGCAAGGCCGATTTTATCGCCATAGGCAGGGGCCTGCTTTCCGAGCCGGAGTGGGTCAATAAAGTGCAAAGCGGCAGAACCGATGAGCTTGTTCCGTGCATCGGCTGCCACGAAGGCTGCCTGTGGCAGATGATAGCCGGCGAGCCCACTAGCTGCTCGCTGAATCCCTCATGCGGGCATGAAACTGATCGCCCGATTATTCCGCTAAAGAAGAAGAAATCGCTGCTGATTGTCGGAGGCGGGCCTGCCGGCATCGAAGCAGCACGGGTCGGCGCGCAGCGCGGCTTTGATGTCACCCTGTGGGAAGCATCCGGGCGGCTGGGCGGAAATCTCTGGCCGGCTTCAAAGCCGCAGTTCAAGCGCGATATTGCAGACTATGTGAAATACCTCGAGGGGCTTGCCTGCCGGCTGCCGATTGATATTGTGCTCAATAAGCAGGCCTGTGCCGGGAATGTGCGGAATTTCGGCGCGGACCATGTCATCCTTGCTACCGGTGCGCGCATGGAGGCCACGCCCTTTGACGGCAGCAATGTGCTGTCGGTGATACAGGTTTTAAACGGCATGGAGCCGAAAGGGAAAAAAATACTTATCATGGGTGGCGGCGTCATAGGCTGTGAAACCGGGGTGTATCTTGCGCGCCAAGGAAAGCAGGTTACCTTGTGCGCACGGCAGGACTCCGATGAGCTCGATATGGACACGGTTGATCACAATAACCGTTTTATGCTTCTTAACATTATTAAGGATTTGGGCATCACTGTATTGCGGGCAACAATCCCTGTAGGGCTTGACAATGGCGGCGTTGTGGCTGACCAGAAGGGCGTTCAAAAAAAGATTTCAATGGACAGTCTTGTTTTTGCAGGCCGCATGTTTCCGGACAATGACCTCGGGAAGTCTCTCGGGGATATGCCGAATATGATCAGTATCGGCGACTGCGTGAAATCCGGAACAATTATGGATGCCGTGTGGGGTGGGTTTCAGGCCGTACGAGAACTGGAACAGGATCATGCGTCATGATCCGAAGGCGCGTTCGTATATAAAAATAAGAGCGATGAAAGTATTGACTTCCAATCTGTGGAGAGCACGGGGCATCTCTTGCGCCCTTGCTCTTTTTATTGCCTGTTGCCTTGCCGCTGTCAAGAGCAGCGCAGCGCAGGCTAGAGACCTGTCAGGCGTATGGAATACCACTGACAGCTGTTTTCCTGATACGCCCTATACAATGATTATTGCGCAGGAGGGAGACAGTTTTACTGTAACCTCTACCCTGGGGTCCATGCCCTTTTGCAATGGCACGCTGAACGGAAGTATGTTGGAGCTCAACTGCGCGGATGACCGGTCGCCCGAAGCGCCCTATGTCCTGACCGGAGAGGTTTTAAGCGAAACATCCCTGGAAGTATCACGCACTGAGGCGAAGTCTGTTCAAACATGTGCGCTGACAAAGCACGCGGGGCTTGACCCTCTGGTTGAGCAAATGCTGGGAGTCATAAACTTCTCCGAGGCTATAAAGCCCATGGGCCGGAGAACGCCGCGGCAAATGCGCCGCTACATGGCGCGGATGAACAGCGCCGGGCTGTTGTTTTCTGCCTCGCCGGTTGCTTCCATTAACAATATACGCATCCCGGGACCTGCCGGCAGCATCCCTGTCCGCCTATATACCCCTGAAGGCACAGGACCTTTTCCAGTCATTGTTTTTTATCATGGCGGCGGATGGGTTGTGGGGAATGCAAAGATGTTTGATCACTACAGCAGGCTTCTTGCCGGCGAAGCCCGGGCGCTGGTTTTTTCTGTTGACTACCGGCTAGCGCCGGAGCATGTGTTCCCGGCCGCCCTTGATGATGCGTATGCGGCAGTACAGTGGGTTGCGGAAAATGCTGCTTCCATAAACGGCGATCCGATGCGCATTGCTGTGGCAGGGGAAAGCGCCGGCGCCAATCTCGCTGCGGTTGTGTGCATGCTTGCCCGGGACCAGGGCGGCCCTGATATTGTATTTCAGGTATTGATGTGTCCGGTAACCAATGTGTCTGAGATGCATACGGATTCGTATAATGAGTTTGCAGAAGGCTATTTTTTAACCAGAGAGTGGATGGAGGCGTTCCGGGGCTATTATCTGCCTGACAGCAATGACTGGGCAGACCAGCGTGTCAGCCCCCTGCTGGCTGAAAGCCTTGCGGGGCTTCCTCCCGCGCTGGTCATTACAGCCGCCTATGATGTGCTGCGCGATGAGGGAGAAGCCTATGCGCGGAGATTATTTGAAGCCGGGGTGCCGACAAAGCAGTATCGCTGCGGAGGTGTCATACACGGTTTTACAACAGGGATGATTGATTTTCTTGACCAGTCAAAAGATGCTGCAAGCCTCACAGCCAGGGAGCTGGAAGAGGTTTTTTAATACTTATGGTGATTATTTCCGGAAGCCTGCTGCAGGAAGCTCATTGAATCTTTCGGCAGCAGTGTGCAGGAAATAAAACAAGCAGCCCTTACCAGCTTGTAAATAAAACCTTAAAAGGAGGCGCATGCCATGAAACGTTTGTATGTCGCATTGGTGATACTTCTGGCTGTCGGTCTTTTGTTTCCCTTAACCGATATCGCCAAGGCGGAGAGCTATCCGCCCCTGCCCGAAGCCCTGAGCGCCATGGAAAGCGATGATAATGTAACGGTTGAGACGAAAAAACTGCCTTTTGCCCTGTTCAACCCCGAGTATTTCGTTTTTAAACCGGTGGGCGTGGCGCCCACCAGGGGCTTTGTCTTTTACCCCGGAGGGCTGGTTGATGCGCGCGCATATGCGCCCTCTGCCCGCGCCATCGCCGAGGCAGGCTATCTCGTCGTTATCGTCAGCATGCCCTTTGACCTGGCACCGTTCGGCTGGAAGCGGGGAAACCATATTTTGCGGGAATTTGATTCGATTAAAACCTGGGCCTTCGGCGGCCATTCTGTAGGCGGCGCCTTTATATGCAAATACGCCAAGCGGTATCCTAAAAAGGTGAGCGGGCTGGTCATATGGGCTTCAACACCTTCTTCAGCTTTCAGGCTGGACAGGATGGATATAAAGGTCATCTCCATTTACGGTTCCAACGATGGCGAGGCCGAGGATGTGCTGCCGGACTCGGCGGAGTTTCTCCCCCCGGGAACGCCCTTTGTCATAATCCCGGGAGGCAACCATACCCAATGCGGCTATTATGACACGGCCCCTGACCCGGTGCAGGATGGTGACAATCCCGCAACTATTTCGCGGGAGGAGCAGCAGCGGCAGATGCTTGAGGCAACCATTGATTTTCTGGACAAGCTGTAACGGAACTTTATGAAAGGAGAATACGCAGGTTAGAAAGAATCTGTGGGGCATACCGGGAATGTGGAGCCCCCGCACATGGGAAATTATTTAGTAGCGCCTGCAAGGAAAGACCTTTTTTGCCAGGTAAAGCAGGAAGATACCGGCACAGCTTTTTGAATATATTTTTCTTTTACCTAATATTTTTAATTTAAATAATTTGGAAAAATATGTATACGGAACTCAAAATAAGTATTTCGGACCCGAAAAGCACTCAAGCGGCAGTTTTTCCAGTCTTATTAAAGTCCGGGGAGCAAAAAAGAAAAATTTTTTTTAAGGGGGTCGTGTAATGCAAAAGAAGACTTTTTTAACAGCAGCACTCGGCATTCTCGTCTATACATTTTCCTTCCTGCCTTCAGCCCATGCCCTTATCGAGTTCTTCGATGGCAAGCTCAAGCTGAACGGC
>JAFGCP010000177.1 GCA_016932595.1 Deltaproteobacteria bacterium | reverse complement strand
CCGGAACCGCCTGGGGCGATATTTCTTATGTCATTGGAGGATATGCCTGGCATGCCAATTTTTCGTCGATGGATAACGCTATGATACTGACCGGGCCAGAGGCGCAATATAACCTCGGCAGCAGTGATCTTGGCTTATCTTCAGGGTTTGCTCCGTACAGCCCTGATACTCCGGATCCAGGCCGTTTCAACTGCGGGCCCTGCCATGCCACCGCCTATTCACCGAATGGCAGCCAGGGCGGCCTCTCCGGTATAGCGGGCACCTGGAAGGAGGACGGCGTCGGCTGCGAAGCCTGCCATGGACCCGGCAGCGCCCATGCGGCTGCTCCGTATGCTGTAATGCCCAAAACCTCCTCGGGCATCGCCTGTGCCGACTGCCATGTGCGCGGGAGTGCGTCGGTGGTTGAAGCTTCAGGCGGGCTCATACTGCATCAGCAGCAGGCAGCGGAACTCATGGCCTCGCCCCACAGCTTTATGCAGTGCACGAGATGCCACGACCCCCATGCCTCGACACATTATGATGACCAGGCCGACGGGACTGCTATTGTGACAGAATGCACAACCTGCCACACTGGTGTGACTGTGGGGCTCAATATGTCGCAGCTTGCCTGCATTGACTGCCACATGCCATATGCGGTGAAAGCCGGGGCCTCAAAAATATTTATCGATCCTGCCCTGAACGAAAATGTTTTCGGCGATATGCGCTCACATATTTTTAAAATAGATACCGCAGCAGCGTCACCCGGGGAGATGTTTTCCGACAACGGGACGAAGCTTGGTGTTGATTCGTCGGCCAAAACCGCAGGGCTCACTGTTAATTTTGTATGCTTCAGGTGCCATCCGGCTTTCAGCTTTGATACTATGAACAGTTTGGCAAAACAGGTACACCCTGTGCAATAATAGTCTTCATAAGAGTTTATGTTATGCCGGTACGAACAGTTTTCCTATTGCTTGTGTGTTTTTTTATGCTCGGCCCGGGTGCGGCAACTGCACTTGAACCTTTTGAAATTACGGATCTTTCAATCACCGACGCACAGGGGCTGCCGTTAACTGAAGCGCAGCCCAGCCAGGAAGTTCGCATCAAGGCTGCCTACAGCCTTGACAGGCCCGGCTTTGTCCTGCTGAACGGCGAAGTTACCGGGCCCAACTGGATAGTGAAGCTGGGCTACCGCGTTTTTTTTCGGCTGAGCGGCTTATATTCTGTTGTATGGAATATCAAGATACCGTTTAACGCAAATGGCGTGTGCCAGGTTCAGGTGGTGGAATATATTCCGCTTGTCAACGAACGGGTCCAGCAGACAGCCTATTTAACGGTTGTGCCTTTTGATGCCGCGTACGTTGGGTCCGATGTGTGCAGCGGCTGCCATGCCCCCATGTATGCCGCTTGGCAGCAGACGCTGCATTACCCGTATACGGGCTGCGAATCCTGCCACGGACCGGGCGGGGACCATATCAGCGCGCCCTCGCCCGCAACCATAATTGTCGATACTTCCTCCTCCGTCTGCAAGCCCTGCCACTCCCGCAATGACGGCAGGGTTATTGAAGCCGAGGATGGGTTTATCAAGTCGCAGCAGCAGTACAATGAATGGGCCGGCACCAAGCATGCTAAATTTCTGCAATGCGCCGGCTGCCATAATCCGCATTACAGCCTTCAAAGCGCGCCGATAAATGCCATTAAGCTGGCCTGCAGCACCTGCCACTTGTTCAAAAAGCGCTACCTTGGCATGCAGTTTGTTGCGTGTACAAGCTGCCATATGGCCCCGGCTGTTAAATCAATCGATTCGACAGGCATCGGCCCCTATAGAAAAGGCGATACCTCCTCGCATATCTGGCGTATAAAAACCGAGGCAGAGCCCTATCACATGTTTGCCCTTGACGGCAGTTTTGCCGTTCAGGATGGCGGGGGGCCCTTTCTCACGCTTAATTTCGCCTGCCTGAGCTGCCACAACGGCTTGCAGGCGCGATTCTATGATTTTATATCAGTGCAGAAAACATCAACGCTGGTTCATTAAACAGGGCAGGGCATGCCGTATCCGGAACGAGTATGAAACGATTTATAATTCTGCTTTTAACGTTTACCAGTCTTGGCTGCGCAACCGGCCCTTCACCGGCGCCGGATAGCGCTGCCTCCGGAGATATTTCTGAGGCCCTCGTATTCATTCAAGGCGGGAAGTTTTTAATGGGCTCAAACGATGGAGATTTCGATGAACAACCGCCCCATGAAGTAACCGTGGAATCATTTTACATGGATGCGCACGAGGTTACCAATGCTCAGTATAAAGTGTTTGCCGAAGCAACCTCGCGCCCTTTGCCGCCGTTCTGGCAGCCGGAGATCGATAAGCCTGATGAGCCGGTTGCGGGCGTGTCGTGGGATGATGCGCAGGCATACGCCGCATGGGCAGGCAAGCGACTGCCTACCGAAGCTGAGTGGGAGTATGCCGCGCGCGGCGGCATGCCAGGGCAGAAATATTTCTGGGGGAATGAACAGGGCAGGCGCTTTGCAAATTACGGCTCCTTCGGCATTGTGCAGGTGAAAAAGTTCCCGCCCAATCCGTACGGGCTGTATGATATGACCGGCAATGTGTGGGAGTGGTGCTCGGACTGGTACGGCACGGACTTTTATGCGGTAAGCCCTGCTGCCCAGGTGACCGGTCCTGTTGACGGAACGCTGAAGGTGCTGCGCGGCGGCGCATGGTACTGCGGACCGGATGAAGTCAGGTCCGCAAACCGTTTTTATTCGTCCCCTGATGCCCGGAGCTTCAATGTCGGGTTCCGCTGCGCGCGTGATGCCAGATAAAAATTTTTGAGGCAGTGCGATCTTATGATGAAAACCGACTGCAGTGTGCAAGCCGTATATATGTTCATCCTCCGCGCAGCAGGATGCGTTCTCCTGCTTGCCGTGATGCTCCCCGCTGCCGCCGCATGGGCTGTTGATGTAGACAACTGCCTTATCTGCCATAAGCACCGCGGCATGAGCCATATCGATGAAAATAATATGCTCCGCCTGCTGTATGTTTCCGAACCCATATACCAGAACAGCCCCCATGGCCTGCTCACCTGCCGCAGCTGCCATGCCGATATTAAGGAAATCCCCCATAAAAAAGCCGAAAAAGTCGATTGCCTGCAGGTGTGCCACCTTGACAAGCAGGGAAAGCTTGAAAGTTTTACCCATAAGCAGGTCGGCGATACCCTTCAGGCCAGCGTCCATAGCCCGATAGATGAAAAGGGCGCTGCCAAGCCCTATCCCGAGGATTATCCAACCTGCAAGACCTGCCATCAGGACCCGCTGTACCGGCCCCTTTCATTTTTTAAAAAAATCAGGCCAGGCGTTTCCGACCGCATAATGGGCAGGTGCCTCACCTGCCATGATGACAAGACATTCATAAAGAAATTTTACAGTCATTTCACATCGCGCATGCAGAAGCTCAGAAGCGGCGCCGATGTGGTGAAGCTGTGCTCACAGTGCCACGAGGACGCGGATTTTCTCAAGCGTCACGATCAGCCCAATGTTGTCCATGCCTACTGGGAGACCTATCACGGCAAGGCGGTGTATATGGGGGACGACACATCGCCGGACTGCCTGGACTGCCATGCAGGCAGCGGCGGTTCAATTCATTCCATGCATGACAAGAATGATCCGCGCTCGGCCGTGTACCCGGCAAACCGGCTGAAAGCCTGTTCAAACCTGGACTGCCACCCTGATGCCGGTCAGAATCTGACCGAATATAAAGTGCATCTGCTTGCGGACAGGGCGCGCCACCCGGTAGAGTTTTATGTTTCCCTGTTTTTTGTCCTGCTGACGCTGTTCAGCTTCATACCCATCATGATAGCAGCCATCCTGGATCTTGTCAGAGAAATACTGCCGGTCAAGCACCGGTTCGAGAACCGGGTCCTTCCGCCCCGGCCCGTCGTTGACGGCGTCGAGCTCGGTGATGACCGGCCGCCCGTCTATGTGAAAAACGGCGTCAGATATTTCAAACACCTGACATTTAATCAGCGTCAGCAGCATGTACTGCTCATGGTTTCATTCGGCGGGCTCGTTTTAACCGGCATTCCCATGAAATATATGCATGTCGAGTGGATGCGCAGCCTCTATGAAATGCTCGGGGGCATAGAGCTCGCCACGGTCATACACCGGGTGTGCGCCGTGGTCATGGGCTTCGTGTTTCTGTTTCACTTCCTGTATATTGCCTGCTGCTATGTGGAATATTACCTCAAGCCTCTGCAGAAAGCCGGGAAACTGACATTGCTGAACATGTTTAAAAGCATACTTGTTTTACCCATGGTGCCCAACCTTGAGGACGCGCGCACTATCTGGAAAAGCCTGCGGTACCGGCTGTATCTCACCAATGACCGGCCGGCCGCATCGCGTTTCAATTTCAAGGAGAAGTTCGGGTATCTTGCCGTTTTCTGGGGCGTTCCCGTAATCGGCCTGTCAGGAGTCATACTCTGGGGGCAGGACTTTTTTACTCAATTTCTTCCCGGTAATATCCTGAATTTCTGCCTGATCGCGCACAGCGATGAGGCGCTGCTCGCAACTATCGTTATTCTGCTCTGGCATATCTATAACACGCATCTGAAGCTCGAACACCTTCCCATGGGCATGTCGTGGCTGACGGGGACAAAGAAAGAGGAGGAAATTTCAGGTGAACATCACGGCTACTATCTAGGTGCTCTCAAGAGCGCAGGGCTTGCCCCTGAACATGCCGGAGCGAAAAGGGGCGTGGTGCGCAGCACCGCCCGTTTTGCAGGCCAGATGGTCACCCTTGTGCTTTTGATCGGGTCTACCGGGTACTTGAGCTGGCTTGTGTTCAACACTGTTTTCGGATTTCACATGCTCACCTCGACCCGTATACCGCCGAAGCACTATCTTGATAAGCCCCGTTTTATTGAAGAAGTGCTCCTTGAAGACGCAGGCAGGAAAAAGTTCTTTCGCGGGTTTCGCGTGCTCAAAGAGCAGGAAGTGGCCGGCCATTTTCACAATATAACCATGAAGGTCACTCCCGACGAAAGGTCCTACTGCATTAAGTGCCACGGCGACTTTCCCCATGGCACGAAGCAGGAGATACGCACCTATCTCAATATGCACGATTTTTATCTTGCCTGCCAGACATGCCATATCAAGCGGGATTCAACTACTGCCTACACGTACCGGTGGTATACCAGGGCCACAGGAGAGATACTCAGCGACATTCCGGATTTATCAGGGACGCCGCTTGATGAACTCAGCATTAAGCTCGTCCCGGGCCTTGAAACCCCCGAAGGCTGGAAGCGGCTGGACAGCGATCCTCTTATGCAGTACGCTGAAGACTTCATCAAAAAGGCCGAGAGCAATTCCCTTTCACTGGAACAGAAAAAGGAGTCTATAGAAAAAATTCATTCATCGTTAAGCAAGAAGAGCATCACCTGCCAGCAATGTCACAATGAGAAACAGCCGCTGCTGCCCTACAAGCAGCTCGGCTACTCGCCTGAGCGGACCAGGCAGTTAACTCACAGCGAGCTTGTTCAGATGATCGAAAATTTTAATCAGTTCCGGTTTCCGACCATTTTTGAGAGGAAGACCCAGTGAAAAGCGGGATGTCCTTGTTTATTGCCTTACTCGTGTCTTGTGCGGGTTTGCATGCAGCGCTGCCGGGATCTCCGGAGGCCTATACGGTCTATCCCGCGCGGCATCTTTTTAACATAAAAAAGGACTTTCTGCAGCCGAGCGATGTCGCCGTAGGCAGGGACCGTCAGATTTATGTACTGGATGGAGTTAACAATTGCGTGAAGGTTTTTGACTCGCAGGGCCGCTTCCTGTTTGCTTTCGGCAGCAAGGGGAGTCGGCAGGGAGAATTCAGCAACCCGCTGGGCATTGCCGCTGACAGGGAAGGCCGCATCTGCGTGGCCGACTCGCAGAATCACCGGGTGCAGATTTTTACGCCTGCAGGAGAGTGGCTGCGCACCATTGATAGTATCGCCCCGCCGGGCGGCAGGCCAGCCGATCCTACCGATATAGCCATCGATGAGTCCAAGCAGCAGATGTATGTTGTGGACAATGACAATCATCATGTGCTTGTGTACAGCCTGCCTTCATATAAGCAGATCGCTTCCTGGGCCTCTGAGGGAGAGCGGCGGGATCAGCTGCAATATCCTTTTTTCATTGCCGCAGGGGCTGATTCATCCGTGTTTGTCGTCGATGTAATCAATACGCGAGTTCAGGTCTACAGCCCGGCAGGAGAGGTCGTTGGTACGATCGGCGGCTGGGGCGTCGACCTAGGCCAATTTTACCGGCCCAAGGGAGTATGCGTCGATCCTGATAACCAGATATTTGTCAGCGACAGCTATCTGGGGGTGATTCAGGTATTTAATCGCTACGGCAATTTCAAGTACGTCGTCGGGGATGAAGAAGGCGCTGTTTTGAAATGGGAAACCCCTGTAGGCATTGCAGCTGATGACCGCGGAAGGCTGTATGTGGTTGATATGATCGCCAATTTGGTCAGCGTGTATGAACTGAGCGGCAAAAAGATACAAAAACCCTAACCAGCATGAGCAGGCAGTATGAAATTTTTTAAGACATCCGGTTTTCTTACGGCACTGCTGTTATTCCTGTCTGCCGGCATTTCCCTGGCCGGAGATCCTGAGAATTGCCTGTTATGCCACAAGTATCAGCGCCTTCGCGGCTATACCGCCGACGGAACGCTGAGAAACTACTATGTGGATGGCAAGCTGTATCAGGATTCAATACATGGCAAGCTCTCCTGTATTGACTGCCATAGCGATATCGAAAAAGTGCCGCACGGGAACATAGAAAAAGTCGACTGCGCAAAAGTCTGTCATCTTGACAGATGGAAAGCCCTGAGCGGGACGGATTTTTCCCATAAAGAGGTAGCCGACGCATTTAATAAAAGCATCCATGGCAAAAAGCCGGACGATAAGCCGGAAATTGCCGCATTAAAGCCGGACTGCAAATACTGCCACCTCAATGATCTCTATGTGCTGCCTCAGGACATACCTCCCGATAAGGTCATGAAGCGCTGCCTTAACTGTCACAAGGAAAAAGGCATCGATCAAATATTCATTCATATGTCGCACCGCATGCGGCAGAAGACCAGCCGTCCGCCGCTTGAAGTAGTTGCCCTGTGCGCAAGCTGCCATGCCGACAAAGACTTTCAGAATGTCGTCGGTATGGAAGGGCCTGTAGCAGAAGCCGTCAGCACCTACAAAGAAACCATACATTACCGGATTCTGCAGTTCGGCGGAACGGACACAGCCCATTGCATCAGTTGTCATGCAAGTGAAAGCATACACAATATTCAGCCGGGCACCGACCCGCAGTCATCGGTACACCCTGAAAACCGTTACCAGACATGCCAGACCGAAGGCTGTCATCCGGGCGCAGGCGCAATGATAGCTTCGGTCGACAGCCACCTGAGCAAACACAAGGACAAGGGCCCGGAAATTCACCTGGCCGAAGTCATCATGCAGGGCGTCATGTTTTTTACCCTTTTTCTCCTCTTTACGCTTATGGGCATGGAAACATACCGTCGTATTAAAAATCGAGACGCCCGTTTTTTCAGATGGCTGCGCAAACCCCGGCACTTAACGCAGGCCCCGGCTCTTTCAGGTGATCCGATCGGAAAAATTTCCAATCTGCATCGCTATGTGAATTTCGACCCCAAGGGAGATTTGCCACGGTACTCTCTGCATATCATAATAAATCACACGCTTATGGCAATCACCTTCAGCATGGCTGTTATTACCGGGCTTCCGTTGTTTTTCCATAATTCTGAACTTTCACATCAGTTTATCAATCTCCTTGGCGGCATCAATGTCACGCGCATGATACACCGTATCAATGCAGCCATCTTTACCCTGAACTGCGCCTATCATGTTGCAGTGGTTATACTAGGCATTGCAAGGCAGCTGAAGAACGGCACGTTTGATATCAAGCGCACGCAATTTCCGCTATGGAAGGATGTAAAGGATTTTTACTGCGATTTCCGTTATTTCCTCGGTTTTGAAAATTCCCGGCCGAAGATGGAAAAATTTATGTACAAGCAGAAGCTCCATTATCTTGCCCAGATATGGGGCTGCTCGGTTTTAACCCTTTCGGGCTGCTGCCTGCTGTTTCCTGAATTTATGGTTCAATATATCCCTTTTGCTAAAGTATCGTTTAATGTTCTGCGGCTTATGCACGGCGAGGAATCGATTCTCGCTTTTCTCGTCATCGCCCTGTGGCATATGTATAATGTGCATATCGCCCCCGGCCGCTTCCCCGTGCAGTGGACATTCTGGACAGGCCGAATCGCCAAGGACCACCAGATAGAGGAGCATTTTCTTGAATACCAGCGGCAGGTGCGGGAAGGCGTTGCGCAATGCGAGGAAGAAAAACTCCTGAAAGGGGAGAGCCCCGATGTCAAATAATGGAAATTCACGCCTGGAGGCGTTCATCGTTTTTGCAATCGTCGTCACGGCAGCAGCAGTTTTGAGCGGGTGGCTGACGTTCAGCGTACAGTTTGAGCGGCAAAAAGAGATAAAAGTCAAGAAGCCCAAATCCATGTCCCTTGCGGCCTGGCAAATGAAGGAGCTGGAGCGCAAACAGCAGCATGAACATTTTCATCTCGGGCTTGAGGATAAGGCGCTTGATGCGTGGGCTGAGAAATCAACCTGTATCATATGCCACACCGTGTACCCTCATGGCCGCAACAAACAGGCAATGGCCATCATCAATCTGCATACCGAGTTTGTGACCTGCAACACCTGTCACCTGAAGCTGACGGACAAGAGCACTCTGCGGTTCGGCTGGGTAAATCCGCCCGGCATGACTCCTGCGGAAAAGCCCTACGGCACGAGTATCGATCCGGAAACAGGGGTTTTTACTCAAACCGGCAACCATGTTTCCAAAATAACGCCTCTTCATATGGTTGACGGAGCGCTGCGGCCCTATATGTCAGAGCAGGACTTTTCAGCAGCCCTGAACTATATGGCTGAAAAAGACACCTACTCAGAGGCGCAGAAGCAAAGCATCGTCGATGCCATGCACAAGGACACGGAGATAAAGGAGTTTGTTCTGTGCAGGCAATGCCATAGCACAGACGGCATCATTCCATTTGAGAAGCTGGGATTTGACCAGACGCGGACCAACCAGCTGCGGCGAATGGAGATTGGCGGCATGCTGACCAACTACGACACTTTTTATTTTCCTGATCTTTTCAAACAGGAATAGCCATGCTGAGAACCGCGTATTATCTGCTGATGCTGCTGAGCATCCCCGTGTTCGCGCCCTGCGCCTCGCTGGCGCAGCAGGCCGCTGTTCCGCGCGAATCCGACACGGCTAAAAAGTGCGCCATCTGCCATTACCGATGGGTGTATACTTTTTTTATTGAGCACAAAAGCACGCCTATCGCCGAGCTTGAGGAATCAAAGGACAGCGTTGGCGAAGCAAAAATGTGCCTTTCCTGCCATGACGGATCCGTGCGCGATTCCCGCAATACGGTATGCAATATTTCCGGACATGCTCCCGGCATTCGACCTTCAGATCGCGTGACGATTCCGCCCAATTTTCCCCTGAGTGATACGGGCGCACTGCTCTGCTCCACCTGTCACACGCCCCATGCCGAGCTCGCGCCGCGCGATTCGATTAATATGACATTCAGACGCGAGCCCAATATAAACTCCTCGCTCTGCCTCCGCTGCCACACAAAAAAGACGGGGGGGTCAGCCGAAGGCAACCATCCGGTGAATGTGACAATTGATCAGGCGCCGGAGGCGATAGTGAAAGCCGGAGGACGGTTCGGCACCGAGAAGCCGAATCAGATTATCTGCGAAACCTGCCATATGGCGCATGGCGGCGTCGGCGATAAGCGCCTTGTGCTGCTGGCCCGCGACTCATCCGCGCCAGCGATACTGTGTGAGGTCTGTCATACGAAAAAGCCGAAAAAGCCCAATGAACCCGACACCAAAAGGTTTTCTCATCCTGTCGACATACAGCCCGACCGCAAAGTGACGATACCGGAAACCTGGAGCAGCGGGGAGAAGGTTGTGATGAGCGTTCAGGGTGACCTGATTTGCTTTACGTGCCACAGAGCGCATTATGCGGCTGACCGGGAGTTTCTTCTCAACGAGCAGGCCGGTGATGAAGGGCTTTGTGTCCGGTGCCATAAAAACCAGAGCCAGACTCTGAAAAGCACGCATGATCTGCGCCTTTCCGAGCATCCGCAAAAAAATCCTCCGGATGCGCCCGGCGCCAGCAGCGGCCCCTGCGGCGCCTGCCACTCTGTTCATAAAGGCAATGGACCGTTTATGTGGGCCCGCCAGCTGCCCTCGGCATCAACGTGTTCAGAAAGCTACTGCAGGAGCTGCCATGCGCCGGGTCAGTGCGCTGAAAAAGCCGTTCCCCGAAGCTCCGCCCATCCTGCTGCCGCTGCCGCTTCAGTCAACACGGCGCGCCTGCCCCTGTATAATGACGCCTGCGAAAAATCCGCTCAGGGCAAGGTTGCGTGCATGACCTGCCACGATGTTCATGACCCCTCGCCTGTGACGGATGTTTCCAGGTCGGGCAAAAACGGCCGGTATCTCAGGCTTGGCGACAGCGGGCAGACCGCACTGTGCCTCAGCTGCCATTCAGAGCAGGGTTTTGTCAGAGGAACACCCCATGACATGAACATCGCAGCCTCTGGCTACAAAAACGCGCTCAACCAGACTCCGGCACAGTCTTCCGTATGCGGCGCATGCCATGTAGCCCATGGCTCAACTATAAAAGAATACATGTGGGCAGCGCCCCTGAGTACAGCTGTGCCAAAAGAGTGGCTGAAATCTGAAAAGCCTTCAAAAAACATCATGGTCTCGCTCTGCACCGGCTGCCATCAGAAGGGCGGGATTGCCGGCAAGCATGTTCCCCGCTACGGCCTGCACCCCGGCGCCTTTTACTCCCGTGTATCTGAAATAGCAAATAAGCGGCTTCAGCTCGACATATGCCTTTTTACCCCTTCGGGCGACACTTCACCCATGGGCGGCATCGTCTGCTCGACATGTCATAATGCGCATCAGTGGGATGGAAGGAAAAAGGACAGGGGAACCGGTCTTGCCGAGGGTACCATCGCGACGAGTTTTCTCCGGCCGGACCTGCCCCGGCTGTTCTGCTCCATCTGTCACGGCACCGAAGCGCTTTTTAAACATCTCTATTTTCATAACCGGCCTGCCCGCACCGAAAAAAAAGAACAGTTTCCATTCGGAGATCTCCAATGAGACCGCTGATTGTTGTGCTGATTTCTTTTCTTGCCGGGCTGCCTGCTGTGAGCGCAGTCAGTGCTGAACCCATGGTTAATCCGCACTGGACCGGCATGCACTGCGGTGAGTGCCATGACAGCAATGCGCCTCCCGCTCTTCTCTCAGGAGGCGATATCAATGCCCTGTGCATCCGCTGTCACGGCCCCGGCTCTGAAGCCCGCTTTGAAGTCCATCAGGTATACATCGCTGTTCCGGAGCTGATGAAATCGCGTGTACCCCAGGGGTGGCCCCTGGCACAGGGAAAGCTGAGCTGCCTGACCTGTCATGATATTCAGTCGCAAATGCATGAAAATGTGCTTGGAAGAGTTTTTAACAGCAGGTTTCTGCGGCAGACGCAGCCTGCCGGTGAATCACTGTGCTTTACCTGTCATGAGCGGTCGCGTTTCGAGCAGCCCAACCCGCATAAGCTGATGATTTCGCACCAGGGGGTTATCAATAACGAAGCCTGCCTGCAATGCCATCAGGAGCTGCCTGATATTGAAACGGCAACTGACATTAAGGATGCGCCGCTGAAGCGGGAAACCGACCTGCTCTGCATCGGCTGTCACGAGCAGCAAAAAAGCAGGCATCCGGCCCGTGCGGACCATCTCGTGCAGCTGCCATCGGACATGAAACAGGCCCTGCAAAGCAACAGCCATACCGGAGCTGTTCTTCCCCTGGGGGAAAACAGCATACACTGCGTTACCTGCCATAACCCGCATGCAAAAGGGGTCATTAAAAAAGGCATTGATGCGCTGGGCGCCGGTGAGCCGTCGCTTCTTCGCCTGCGCGGCGGCGCAGACCTGTGCATTGCCTGCCACAGCGAATTTAAGGACTGCCTCGCTGTGGCGAAGCTTCCCCCGGTACGCAATATCCTGCGGACCTCCCCCGATGTGCTGCGCCCCCATAAGCCCTGGGCCGAGAATAAATGCAAGGCCTGCCATAATGTCACTGTCCAGCAGAGGGAAAAGCCGCCGGCCCTTGGCCTGTGCTTCAGGCAGGGATGCCATGATACAAAGCTTGTCAATAATGCCGTTGCGCATGACCTGTCTGTACTTAAAAACTGCTATTTCTGTCATGAAAGCCATGCATCCGAATACCCGAAGCTCCTCAGATCCAATGAGGAGCGTATCTGCCATACCTGTCATCCTTTGCTGCGCGAGAAGGGCGCCGAACCTGTTGAACTTGCAGAGCCCCTGTCCCTGCATAAAGCCTTTGTGGAATACCAGCGCAGCATCGATGTGGAGCCGGGAAATGAGTGCAATTTCTGCCACAGCGCCAGTCATAAGGCGCGTATCAGCACCACGGCCACCGGTTTGTGCGCCGACTGCCATATCATGGCTCAAAAGGCCCTCTTGAAGGCTGCCTCTCCGGAGTTTAACAAGCATAATATTTTTGCCGAGAAGAAGTGCTCAGCCTGCCATGACCCTCACGCAGGGCCGCAGAGCTGTCAGCTGAAAGAGCCTGTGGAATCGTATAAATGAGATTTTTAACATGAAAATTTTTGTGAAGGATACTCATAACCGGTTATGAATCGCTCCTCTGCCGCATTAGTGATATGCATGCTGTGCGCTTTCACCGCTTTCAGTTGCCAGCGTTTTCTGAAGGCCGGGGAAAACAGGCAGGAATTGCCGCTGATAGAAGGCGCATTTTATGTTGGCACGGACTCGTGTATCCCGTGCCATGACGACGTGTATCAGCAGTTTAAAAAGACCGTCCATTACCGCTTGAATGCCGCTGAGCTGAAAGGCATGCAGCGGGGCTGCGAAACCTGTCACGGCCCGGGCAGCAGGCACCTGCAGACCAAGGGAAAGGCCCAGGATATAATAAGCTTTGCAAAGATGCCCGCCGAACAGAGCTCTCAGATGTGCCTGGCCTGCCATCAGGGGTCACCGACCATGGACTGGCGCGCAAATATTCATGTCATTAACGGCGTTGGATGCAATGAATGCCACAAGTCGCATAAAATCACCGGCCCCAAGATGGTATATCTTGGAGACCCCGATATCTGTTTTACCTGCCACCAGGAAAAGAAGGCGCAGCATATGCTGCCATCACATCATCCGCTTCGGGAAAACAAGATGAAGTGCGGCAGCTGTCACAACAACCACGGCTCTGAAAACAACAATTTAAAGAAGCAGAGCCTCAATGATATCTGCTTTGACTGTCACGCAGAATACCAGGGGCCTTTTGTTTTTGAGCATGCGCCTGTTGTTGAAGACTGCTCCATATGCCATGAGCCGCATGGAACAATTGCCAATAACCTGCTGCGTCAAAGCGAGCCCTTTATCTGTATGCGCTGTCACCGGGGCCATCAAATAAACCCGAAAGCCGGTGACTATCCCACGTCGGGCGCTTTTTTGACCTCATGCGTGCAGTGCCATTCGGCAGTGCATGGCAGTGATCTTCCGTCTCAGGTCAATGGAGGAGGCCTCACACGATGAATCGCCTCACGGGAGCCGTTTCAGTTAGCCTGATCATCTGCGCGCTCATGTGTATCCCGGGCGGTTCCTTTGCCCAGCAAACAAAGAGCCAGCCGCAGAATGTCGCGGTAAGCGCTGAAGTGACCGGAGGCTATCACGTCTATACTACTGACGGAAACCGGAGCAAGGTCGGCGAATATGATGTGCTGCGTTCGGGCGCGGAATCGGCCTTTGACCTTGAGGGCAGCAGCGGCAGAAACTATGTCGATATGAGCGGCAGCATGCTTGATGAGAATGACCAGTCGTATACTCTCAACCTTGACCTAAACCGCTATCTGCGCAGTGATTTCAGCTATATTCGTTTTCAGCACTATCTGGAGCATGATCAGCTTGAGAATCAGGATTTCAGCAGGGATTACGATACCGGAAAGGCCAGCAAGCTGATCATATCGGAGTTAAAGGCTAACAATACGCTGCTGCTCCCGTCGCTGCCTTTTGTTAAATTCAATTTTGATATGCGCTCCTATCAGAAGCTCGGGCACCGGCAGGCCACGACAGTCGGCAAATGTTCCGAGTGCCATGTTACTTCGCGCAACAAGCGAGTCAATTCAAACATCAATGATATAACCCCCGGCATGGAAATGTCGCTGGGACCGGCAACCATATCATATAATCATCTGATGCGCTCTTTTGCCGAACACGGGGATGCGCCGACGGCCAGTTACGGAAACGGCGCATCGTTTTTTCTGGTCAAAGGCCGGGCCCCGTACAGCCTCGTGCCTGACAGCCGGATGAATATTGATACGGTTAATGTGCGCTCTGCCCTGCCATGGGACTCAACCGTGTATGCAACCGCGCAGCACGGAAAGCGGAGAAATCTTGAAACCCATACCAGCGCAACCTTCAATGGCTTGGCAACGCGCCTGAGCAAGTTTTTTTCAAAATATCTGACCTGCGATGTGTATTACGCCACATACAGCCTTGAAAATAAAAGCAGCGGCGGCATTGATCTGGATACGAAGCGCGGCGGCTTCGACCTTACTATGCATCCGATCAGGAACTCTGGGCTTACCTGCTCCTATCAGTGGCAGGATATGGATAGAGATAATGCCGATCCGAACTCAACGCGCAGGAATACCTGGAGGCTTACCTGGAATCACCGGATTTTAAAGAAGCTACGGTATAACCTCAAATACGAAAAGATACGGGTCAGTGAACCGCTCGTTATGAAAGACCAGACAATACCGGGTCTTGTGCAGACTTCCCTTCCCAAAAAAGAAGACACCTTTTGTGCCAGTCTGAACTGGAGCATGCTGTATAATCTCAATCTCAACACGAATATGCGCTATGCCAATTTGCGCAACAGCCGTTATGATTCCGACGAGGATCAGTGGGAGTATGGCCTGAACCTCTGGTATGCGCCTTCAGAGCGCCTGACATTGACCGGGGGCTATACCATCGCAAAGAATAAAGTAAACAGCTTCGGGACGCTCAAGACCTATCACCTGAATGGCGCCGAGGGGCTGCTCGAATATAATGATATCCCCTATGACAGCCGGAGCCAGACATGGAGTCTTTCGGCAGCCTACAGGCTGACGGCCAAAATACACCTCACCGGAGATGTTACCTACATCGACAGCATCGCCGATTTCGACAAGCATGTTGATGGCAGGAATATCGGCAATTTTTCTGATTTGTCCATCGGACAGGCGCAGACATCGGTCGGCATTGTCTATGCCTACAATAAACAGGTAACGCTCCATTCAAGATTCATGTATCGCGAATATAATGATTATGATAAAAATTATTTTGACGGCCACCTCAACATGCTCAGCGTAGGAGCAAGCTGGGCATTTTAAATGAATGGGGAGGGACAATGAAGGCAGCGTGTGTTTTTACTTTCATCATGTGCGCCGCAATGCTATGCCCGGCCAGCGCTGTGCATGCCATAACAGACAATCTTACCCGCAGCCAGGTCCGGGAAGCCCTTGAATTCGGCAGGGCAAATCAGCGTGATATAGAAAAAACCCTTATGAGCCTGTATGGGTGCGGGCCGGCCTCTCCGGAGGTGGTTGTGCGCACCAGGTGGTGCAAGCTTGCCCTGCTCGCCGGCATCAAGGCACAGCAGGGTAAAGCGGTTTTTACGGCTGTTTCAACACAGGAACAGGAGGCTATACTTCAGGACCCAACGCTACAGATTGATATCACCGTACATGGGCCTAGCATTGAATTTGCCCGCAGCTATACGGTTCATGCCCTGCAGGACGGCCGGAAAATAGTGCCCGAAATATTTCACGCTGATCATTTTCAGGAATCACCCCACATCGCCAAAACAGATCAGGGCTTCTGCTCCTATTATGCAACTATCAGAGCGTATTTCAAATATGATACGATAGCCTTGCAGAGGCCTTTCAGCATTGTTGTGGTCAAGCCGCAGGGCTCAGATATGTATGAGATTAACCCGCTGAAATTTAAATAATTTAAATAAAAAGGAATGATGAAAATGACCAGGAAAAATTTTTTTATTGGCTTGGCTGCATGTGCACTGCTGCTCTGCGCCGCTGTTCCGCCTCAGGCCGGTGCGTTTGAGCCTTCTGTACAACCGGCTTTTCTTCAGCAGGCCATGAAAGCTGCCGGCATATATGCAGAAATTATTGATTCTGATTCTCTCGCCGGCTATCCGTGCTGCATCTCTATACCCGATCTCAAGGGATCAGCAGTTACCATCTTTTTCCCCAAAGCCGGGTTGCGGCATGGAACGCTGTTTTTGCTTGACATAGACGGCATGGCGGCCTGCGTCAGATGCTCCGCTGGCGGTGAATTTGAGTTTGTGGATGGAGACATGCGGATTGTCAATGCAGGCGTATTTGACCTTATCGGGTGCATTTTGAATACTATACTGGACAGTGTTGTTGCTCTGATAGAAGCTATTGCTTCCCTCAATATTCTCGGCATACTCGAAGCAGCATTTCAGCTTGTTTTCGGAATTTTAACATGCTTTTAGCATTTTTTCTCCGCCAGTTTTAAGATGCATTGCTTAATTCACAGGAGAATGATAGCTTTTCTCCTATCCAGTGTGTAGCCCGTTTTACAACACGTACAGAGGAGACTTCTGCCATGAGACGCATACCTTTTTTAACATGCATGTTCTGCTTTTTTTCTTTTTCCTTTACCGCAGGCTCTTTTGCAGGGCATTCATCACCTGCTTTGCACCCATCGTTTTTTCAGGGCATGTTACAAGCAACGGGCGTCTCTTGCGAGATAATCGCTTCTGATCCCTCTGCCGGCTGCCCGAGCTGCGTTTATATCCCCGATCTTAAGGGCTCAACAGTCACTATCGGTTTCCCTGTTTCGGGTTTGCTGCCCGGAAAACCTTTTATGCTTGAAATCGACGGCATGCAGGCAACCGTTGCCTTTGCCGGCAGCGGCAGTCTGCTCTTCGTGGATGGCGATGAGCGTGTTAGTGCAGCCGGCATATTTGGAACATTGGAATGTCTGTTTAATACAATCCTCACGATGCTGGCCGAGGCTTTTGATTCCATACTGTCGCTGGATATACTCGGTTTCCTTGAATCGATTGTCAGCGGCATACTTGGTGTTATCATCTGTATTATTTATTAGGCTGCTCATTGGCCCGTGACATGCAAGAGAGCCTAGTCCGAGCCTGACTGCATCGGGAGGGAGGGCCGTAGAAACCAGTGCGGCTGAGATGCCCATGATGTTTATTAAAAATTTTTTAATAAGGAGAATCGCATGATGTCAACATTCGGGACCATAATTAACTTAGGCATAGTAGTCTATCTGGGGGTTCAGGCGAGAGCATGCCTGGAGCCGGATCTGCTGTCAAGTACCGACATCGCTAAAAATCCGTTGCTGCTTTCCTTTGTTGCAATTGTTGCTTTATTCATTGCTGTAAAAAACAGATGATAATTTCGCCCCGGCTCTCTTTCCCGAACTCAGAACCCGTATCAGCCCGTGAAGCAGTCTGTCGGCGCCATCGCTCTTCCCATCAGGGAAAAGCTGCCGTGTCCCTCTACAATCAGACACTGCTTAATTCTGCACGAAGGCCATGAGCAATCTTCCCTATGCATATAATGCACAGGGCTCATTCAAATTTAAGGGAATAACAATATTTTTAAAGATATTTAAATAACCAAACATTAGATTGTTTTTATTTTCTTTGTTGTTTTGCTCGACAGCCGAATGAAAATAAGTATAATAATTAATATACTAAAGATTATGGTTTTGCTGTATTAAACAGTACGTAAAGGAGGATATATGGTTGACCTTAAAGAACTCAGCGACATGATAGTCGCGAAAGCGAAAGTTCGAGGCAAGCCTGTCGCAATCAGCCTGTTTCGGGATCAGGTTCCGGCAGGATATGAGGCGATTCAGGACACTCCCTGCGCCATAATCCGCTATGCCATGGATGAAGGCAAAAAGGTGTATTTCGACGCAGATCATCATGATTGTTATGTCGGCGTCCATCATGCAGGCATTGTACCCGGCAAAAAAGAAATTGTAGCCGGTGATTATCTCTCCAAAACCAGCAATTTCTTTTCCGAGGAAGGCGCGGCGCGGCTGAAGGCGGGCACCTACAGCCTGCCGCCGGGTATGGTCAAAGCCATAGGCGCAGCGCCGCTTGATGCCGTGCCCGAAGGCGTAAAGGTCGACTGGATCGTTGTGGTTTCAAATCCGCATGCCGCCTGCACGCTGGGCGGCTGCCGCATGGCTCTGGAAGGCGTGCAGCCTTACGGCACATTCGGCACATCGCTGTGCGGCGAGCTTTTCGCCGTGCCGTGGTATATTAAGAACGTTATGGTGGTCGGAGGGGATTTTGGCGGGCGCATGCATAACCGGATCAAACAAGACCAGCTTTTTATTATTATTCCCATGGAATTCGCCCATACGATTCCCAATATTCTGTGCAATATGAAGGTGGATGTGAAGGTCAGCCGCGAGATGACCAAGCCGCCCCATTCTGCGTTTTGGACCAAAAAGGATAAAAAAGCCGATGAAATGGAAGAAGTTGCGCAGGAGCGGGCTGAAGGTGATGAGCCTGTCTTTACCATGCCCTGGGAAGCTGCTGCGCAGGCAATGCTGAAAAAAGTGCCGGTTGAAATGCTGGAAATGATCGTCGGGAATTCCGAGCAGTACGCGAAAGAAAACGGCTATGCCGAGGTGTCCATGAAATCCATACGGGAGCAGATGGAAAAGCTCGGCATGGATCTGGATGAGATGCTGGCGATGGTTTAGCAGCGCGCTTTCAGGCCATGGAAACTGTTTAAAATTCATTTATCTGATTATGCGGAGGATGTATGAGCAAGAATAGGGAGTATGCCGAATATTTAAGAAAACACGAAGGGTATACACGAGACATTATAGCTTTTAAGCTGTGCGATTCGATTCCCGAATATGCTGAATCCTACGGCGATGATGTCTCCTTTGAATGCGCCATGATAGCCGAAGTCTGGGGCGGCCGCGAAAAACCGTTTTGCATCGTGAATAAAAATGTACTGTGCGGTGGGGCTGTGTATTCGGGGATCGGCAATAAAAAAATGACCAGCGAGGATTTTCAGGCCGGCATGGTCGCCGCTATCGGCCCGAAAAAAGCCTATGCCACGCTGCAGGTCATGCGCCGGGTCAATCAGCAATTGCCGCATGTGTATAAGCCTCACAAGTATCTTGTTATCGGCAGGTTCGAAGATGTGCCGGATCCCGATGTCATTATGGTGACGGCTGATGCCAACCGTATCCATCGCCTCTGTAAAGTGTATACCTGGAAGACCGGCGAGCTTGTGCATGGTATTTCCGGAACGGCATGGTGCGCTAATTCCTTTCCCCTTGTGTACCGCAACAAAACCATGACATTCAACATGGGCGACCCCCCGTCGCGGTTCATGATGCAGCTGGACCCCGGAGAGATGTTCTGCTTCATACATTATAGCCTCGTGCCGTTGATCGTTGAAAATTTTGACAATATTTCATCCGGCGTCGTCGAGATGTGAAAAGGAGGATATCATGGCTTATTTTATTACTGAAGATTGCGTGATCTGCGGCACCTGCTGGGAAATTTGCCCGACCAAATCGGTTGAGGAGTTTGACTGGTACTATAAAATCAATACCGACACCTGCGTGGAGTGCGGCGCCTGCGCCCGCGTATGCCCGAACCATGCGATCATAAATAAGAAAAAAGAAGGCAACTAGCTTTTTTTCAGAACAGCTGTCTTTCAGGAAAGCTTCCGTTGAGCAAGCGGGAGCTTTTTTTTAAGAGCGGCATGCCGCTTGATAGAAAATTTAGATAATTCATTGTATTTCATTTTTTCTTGTATTGCCGGCACCAGCGTGATAGTTTAAAAAAATAAAGGAATTTTAAATAAAAAAGACGCCGTGCAGGGGCTTTCCTGCCGCCGGTACGAATGGTTTTTTTATTGCGCAGGTGAAAAGCTGTATGGATACTAGCGCCGGCTCGTTTCTCAAGGCCGAAAGGCTGAAAAAAAATAAATCCCTCAAAGATATAGCCGACAGCACCAGAATCGGTATTTTTACGCTTGAGGCCCTTGAGTCCGACAAAACCGAACTTCTTCCTCCTGAGGCATATGTCAGGGGATTCATCAAAGTGTATGCCCGGGAGCTTGATATCAGCCCTGATGAACCGCTGGCTCTGTATACCGCACAGGTGCAGGCAGGGAACGCCGCAGAAGCAGCAACAGAGGCAAAACATGCTGCACGGCCTTTCCCCATTCCTATTTATGCTGTTCCTGTTATTGCCGGCGCGGTGGTGCTTCTGCTATGCGCGCTGTTTTTCGGCTATAAGGGACGATCTGCTCTTCCTAAGAATACCGGCTCCGGGGCGGAGGTTTCAACCGTAGTTCCAGCACCTGAGCCGGAGCTCGCCCCGCAGGTGCCAGTGACAGCTCCTGCAGCAAAGCCTGCTGCCGCTGCTATGCCTGGCGCCGACAATGCCTCCGCTGTGCCGCCCGCCAATCCATTTGAGATTCGTTTTGTTGCTGCTGAGCGCTGCTGGATGCGGTTTACGGTTGATGGAAAGCATGTCTTTGAGGTGACCCTG
>JAFGCP010000176.1 GCA_016932595.1 Deltaproteobacteria bacterium | reverse complement strand
GCTTGACCGGGACAGGCCCTGATGCAGGCGCCGCAGGCCGTGCATTTTTGCCGGTTTATTCTTATTTTAAAGGCGCTTATTCTTTCCAGCACCCAGGACAGGAGACCGAACGGACAAACAGCGTAGCAGTGGGGCCGGTAGACAAACAGGCTCAGCACAAGCGTTGCGGCAATATAGAGCGCAACCGGCAAAGCGGCCAAATCAAACTCGAACAGATTAAAGGGATTAACAGCATGATAGATCGTTCTGCCCTGCTGCTTGAGGCCGAACATATTCCAGACGAGCCCCGCGATAAAAAGCCCGAACAGGCCGATCCGGATGCCGTTAACAGGCCAGAAGGGCAGTTTATGCTTTTTTTTCCAGGCAGAAAGCAAGGGGAGCTTGAACAGGAGCTCCTGGAGCGCGCCGTAGGGGCAGGCCCAGCCGCACACTGCTTTTGTTCCGATAATTGCCAGGAGGCAAAAAAGCGCCAGCACCAGCAGCCAGGCAGCCGGGTTTGCCTCAAGGCCGGCCATGCCCTTAAACGATTTCACCATGGCCACCATGGGATTATAGGTCTTGCCGAGCGCAAAGCCGAAACCGGCCACCGCTGCGGCCAGCAGGCCGTATTTCACCGGGCTGGTCATTATGTTGCGGCACAGCAGAATTATGGCAAGACAAACAGCTGCAGCAAAGAGCCCGAGCATGGCGGCCATTTTTTTTGCAAAAAATTCTCCCTTGATATGCGAGGCCACCGCGATTGCCTTTTGCTCATCCATGCCCAGTTCATGCAGAGTTGCCCTGCCGCGCGCATGCGGCAGGCCCAGCTCGGCTTTGAGCCTGCCCGGCTTAATGTCATTGTACAGGGCAAATTGCCGGAGTGTCATCACAGGGCTGAAAGAAAGTTGTTCATCCGCTGGTGTAAAAAAAAGCGCCATGCCGATGGCTGAAAAAACACATAGAATAAAAACTGTTTTTCCATATCTCTTCATGATCAATTCTCCCTCTCATGCATAATCAACTACAAGTGTAGTACAAAAATTCTCTTAAAAAGCCGGTTTATTTCCCCCGGTTCAGTAAAAACAAAAACGGCAAACCGAGCAGGGAGCAGCCCGCGCATATTTTAAACGCGCTGACAATGCCGAAAACATCCGACAGCCAGCCCGCCAGCAAAACCGTCAGCGAGCCAAGCATGAAGCTGATCATCATATACATGCCATTGGCTGTTGCCGGAAACGCTGAACACCGCTGCTGAATCAGCGAAAGTATGACCGGCGTGCTCGAAAAGGCCGTCAACCCCAGCAGCACCAGTGCAGCAATCAGCGCCCATCCGCTTGAATAAATAAAGAGCAGCATGCTGACCGGCGTAACAATGCTCAGGCACAGCAGGATGTTCTTGCAGCCTATTTTGTCCGACAGCGTGCCGGCCATAAAGACACCGGCGATTGCCGCGGCCTGCAGCAGCGACAGGGCGCTGCCTGCAAGCCAGAGGCTTTTGCCCTGGGCCGTCAAATAGACGGGAAGAAACGCGGCAACAACGGAGGCGGAGAATGATTTGCACACAAGAATGCCGAACAGGGCCGCAAAAAAAGACCGTTCGCAATAGAAAGCCTCCGCAATCCGGCTTTTGTCACCGGCAGAGCCTGCCGGAGCATGCGCACGCGGAAGATCCTGAAAAGCCCAGTGCAGCAATAATGATGTTCCCACCCCAAGCGGAATCAGACGGTACAGACCCGCAAGGGTCCACCATGAAACAGCGCAAAGCACGACAAAGGGTCCGATGGTGCGTGACAGTTCTCCGCCGACCTGAAACAAGCTCATGGCCGCGCCCGGCCGCTTCCCGGCAACCGCTTTGATCAGCACCGGCGCCGGCACGTGAAAACAGGTGGAGCTGACGCCGGCAATACCAGCAAGTGCAGCAAGGCCGACATAGCTCGACGCATTGCCCATCAGGCACATGGCAATGGCCGTCAGAGCAGGGCTTGCGATAACGATATATTTGAGGCTTCGCCTGTCTGCCCAGGAGCCGACCACGGGACTTAAAAGGGACGGCAGCCGCATCAAAACCGACAAAAAACCGGCAGCAGCATAGGAAAGCGCAAACTTTTCAATTAAAAGCGGCAGCACGGGCGCTAAAAAGCTCGTGTACATATCATGAAACAGATGGCCGCCGGATATGATTATAATTTTTGCCTTTGCCGCCTCGCCCCGGCTTCCATTCGGGAGGGCGCGCTTCATATCAGGGTTCCTGCCGATGGAAAAGTTTCTCTCAGCGCCCGTTTTTTTTTCCTGCAGGTACTTTCAGCAGCCCTCATGAAAATGCGCCAAGCTGACAGCCGCATATTTTTATGTTCAGCCGATCGCATGCTTCTTTAACCGCCGGTTTTGCGACAGCCTGCGACTGGGCGATTTTCCATGCCGCAGGGCAGGGCAGGCGGCCCTTAGCAAGAGCTGCCTGAATAGCCTGCTGCAGCAGTTTTGCCGCAGCAACCGGCAGCCCTGCTGCCGGCAGTTGTTCATCCCAGCCAAAAAGCCCAAGCTGGCACTGCACGATGCGCGCCTCAAGCAGATCAATGGCAATACCGACCTGTTTGGGGGTCACGCTGAGGGCCTGCGCCACGGCATGCGCAGCCGTGCAGGAAATCCGACCGTCAATGATGTGTTTTGTAAGCTGCGCGGTGATTTCGGGGTTCACCGCTGCCCCGGAATGCTTGGCGGCATAATGGCCTGCATTTTCATGGGTCATGAGATTACGCACCTTTCTTACTGTACTGCTTGTTTATAAATGATAGTCAAAAACTCCCGCCAACTCCCTTTTGCAAAAGGGGGGGCTTTTTTGCTTCCCCCTTTTTCAAATGGAGATGAAGGGGTATTTTAACCGGCCCTTATTTCTGTAAAACTATACTTATCAGGCTGTAGTTGCGGTTTCGATGCACTCTTGGACAGTGCCCATATATGGCCTGCTGCGGCAGCAGTGTTATCGCGTTTAGCGCAGATTCTTTTGAACAAACATTTTTGCCTTTGCCCTGGCGACAATTTTTCCTTCAATATTTATACTTGCTTCCGTAGTCGCAATGGTATACGTCAGCACCGTCCGCAGGTCTTTTACCGTGGCGCATATGTTTATCTTTGTATTCAGCGGGACCGGCTTCTTATACCTGATGGTCAGTTCCGCCGTCATGCAGGCAAGATCCATGCTTGTACAGGCATGCACCATCGCCCCGTCAATAATGGAAGCTAAAATACCGCCGTGAACAAAACCCGACCATCCGCAATACTGCTCAGTCACTATGGTTTCGCATGATGCCGTCCGCCTGATTTTGTCAATGCCGAAATTCAGTTGTAAACCGATATCGTTATTAGGGCCGCATACAAAGCAGCACCCGTTTCCCATTGCCTGCAAGAGTCTATTATTTCCTTTCTGCCGAAGGGTAGGCTGTGTTCCAAAGCCTCTGTTATCCGCGTATCATGACTGTGCCGCACCTGGGGCAGGCAATCTGGTAGCAGGGAATTCCCGGTTTGTGGTCAACCGTAGCGCCGCACTGGGGGCAGGTGCATACGCCCTGCGGCCCTGCGCCGGGGCGGTTACCGCCCATTCTTCCTTGGCCGCCGCCACCGCTGCCCATGCCTCTGCCCGTTCCCGGGCCCTGGCCGGTTGGCCCTGTTCCATCTCCTCGTGGCATATATAAAACCTCCTTTGCCTGACATGGCGCTCGTGCCGGGCTGACTGACGCCGCGCGCTCAGCTTCTCTGAGCATTTCGCGCATAGCCTTCAGCCAGCCGGCATGAGCCGGTTAGACATTATTTTTCTTCGCCCCTGCTCTCCAGCTCGTCAATGCGGGCGCGCATCCGCTGAATTTCCTGCTCCAGCGCCGCTGCCTGATTTTGAAGAAAGGCAGCCTCCTGCTCGGGGCTGTAACCCCCAAAAACAGGAGCCGCCCCCCAGGCCGGGGCAACCGGGCCATACCATCCTCTGCCGCCTCCCCAGGCACGGCCTCTGCCGCCTCCCCAGGGAATGCCCCCGCGGCCAGCGCCGCGGTACAATCCCGCGCCATAACCATATGCCGCGCCAGAGCCCGGAGCGCAGAACCCTCTGCCCCCGCCTGTTCGTGGCCCCATACCCATTGGTCCTGTTCCATTAAATCCCGGCATACCAAACCTCCTTTC
>JAFGCP010000175.1 GCA_016932595.1 Deltaproteobacteria bacterium | reverse complement strand
GGCCCCGATTGGCGGCATCGGCTTTGGATGGGAATAGGTTACAACGCCGAACAGCGTCTTGGGAACAAAGTCCATGGGAACAAATTCCTGGATAAACCCTACAACCATCAGCACCACCGTCAGGGACCATACCGCCCATGCTGCCTCCTTGCGCAAAGCCAGCTGCACCTGAGCCAACCGGGCAAGCTCATTGCAAATGACGCAGATCAGCGGCGTTACAAAAACATGAAGAACGAACCGGGGAATATTGAGCCATTTTAACACCTCCCCTTCGCCGATCAAAAAGCCCGCGCTGCTTATGCCATTGTCATACACCAGTGCGCCGACTACCAGCAGCAGCAGAGCACGGGGCAGCTTCTGCACCCCCTGCAGCCGCAGCACATAAACAAACAAACCTGCCAGTATCAAAAAATAACAAAAATAAAAAATATTGCCCATAGCTCGCCCTCAAGAAAAAAAATCCGTTAGTCAGCAAAACTCTCCGGAACCCGGTACAGTCCGCCCGACTGCTCTACAAGCGCGTCAAGTGACTGCGCGGCAAGCCGGTCGCGCGTGGCATCTTTCTCTTTGATGCCGAGGTCTTCAGGGTACTGTACAAGCCCTCGCTCCCGCAGCTCGCCGATTCTGTTTGCATCAATCAGCTTACCCAGCGGCGCATCACCCGCCACAGCGCAGATACAGGCGCGCCGCTCATCAAGGTCTTTGCAGCGATAGAGATGGGCGACGCCGATATCCGTTACGATATGCGACAGGTCCTGCCCGTAGATCATCACCGGCGGCAGGGGCAGATGCGCCTTGTCCGCAAGCTCCCAGGCGCTTAAGCGTTCGACAAAAGTTGGCCGCTGCGGGTTCCGGCATGACTGCACGATCTGCACGATCAGCCGCCTGCCAACGGGCATGGGCCCGTTGAGCAGGCTGTTCATGGCATAGTTTTGCCCCGCCTCAAGCCAGGCCTTTGTATGGTGCCGCCTGCCCGGTGCCTGTGCGCCCATATTGGGCGCACCGCCGAACCCCACGATGCGGTCTGCTGTGGCAGTTGAGCTGTTGCCCCACTGGTCAATTTCAAGGGTTGAGCCGATGAACAGGTCAATAGCGTAATGGCCTGCAAGCTGGGCAAAAGCCCGGTTTGAGCGCAGTGAGCCGTCGGGCCCGATGGCGAACACATCGGGCCGCGCCGCCACATACTCCTCCATGCCCTGCTCCGAGCCGAAGCAGTACACAGCCTGCACCCACCCGGCTTCAATGGCCGGTATCAGGGTCGGGTGCGGGTTCAAGACCCAGTGCGTGCAGATTTTGCCTTGCAATCCCAGCTCTTTGCCATAGGTGGGCAAAAGAAGCTCAATAGCCGCAGTGTCAAACCCGATGCCGTGATTAAGCGATTGCACGCCGTAGGGCCCGTAAATGCCCTTAATGGCCATCATGGCCATGAGTATACTCTTCTCCGTTATCTTTGCCGGGTCGCGGGTGAAGAGCGCCTCCTGATAAAATGGCTCTGCGGTGGGCACGATATAGTCGACCCAGTCAGCAGGAATGTCGACACGCGGAAGTTTTTCCATGACACCATTTACTTGCGCGATCACAATGCCCTGCTTGAACTTCGTGGCCTCGGCGATGGCGGGAGTGTCTTCGGTATTGCCGCCGGTGTAGAGATTGCCCTGCCCGTCCGCGGCAAGAGCCGCGATCACTGCCACGCGCGGCTGCAAATCAAGAAAGTAGCGCGAATACAGCTCCGCATACGTATGAATGGCTCCCAGCTCTATCTCGCCTTTGATCACCATATCGGCAAAGCGTTTGCCCTGGCTGCCCGCATATGAAAGATCGATTGTGCGGGCAATGCCTTTTTCGAAAACATCAAGATGCTCGGGCAGGCTCAGGGTGGACTGCAGGATATGCAGATTATTTATTTTCCGGGGATCAACGGCTGCAAGGGCTTGCGACAATACCTGCGCATGCTTCTGGTTGGTGCCTTCGATACAGACCCGGTCGCCGGGCTCAAGTACGGCTTCGAGAAATTCAACAGCGTCTTCCTCGCGAACGATCTTGCCCGAAAGGGGCACGCTAGCGGCAACGCGCTTATGCCGCGCCTGCGTGTTGTCGCCGATGGTGGTCCATGAATGCGGTATTTTCACTCTGTGGCTTTCCGGTTTTTTGTTTCTTATGGCGTGTATGCCACCCAACAGGTTTGCGTTGCGCCGTAGGGGCGGGTTTGAAACCCGCCCCTACAACCTTCTCCACAACACTTAATCACCGGTTCTCTTCATCCTCCTGCCAGTTGGCAGGATTGTTGATAACATATTCGCGGATGCGGTTCAAATCGTCATCATCCCGGATAACGTGGTCATAATAATTGCGCTGCCAGACGGGCATGCCAGGCGTTTTGCGGATTTGATTGATGCGTTTGGAGGAAAATGTTTTCAATGCACGAACCATTTCAGGCAAACCATGTCGTTTCCCCGTAGGGGCGGGTTTCAAACCCGCCCCTACAAAGGTCGTATCCAATAAAGCCATAATCCCATGAACATGATTCGGCATGATTGTAAAAAAATCCAACTCAAGGTTCTTGTAATGATGGGGCAAATCGTTCCAACATGCTAAAACAACTTGTCCCATATTATTCAAAACAATCTTGCCATCCACAATTTCCCCAAACAAACTATTGTGATCGTGCGCGCATATGGTCACAAAATATGCGCCCGCCCCGGCGTAATCATACCCCTGCAGGCGAATGGACCGGCGGTGATGGATTTCAGCAGTATATGCCGCAGTATCGGCCATGTATCTGTATCGTACTATATTGTTGTTATTGGAGCCGGTTTAGCAAACGCTCATAGATCGCTGAGGCATTTTCGTGGTCGATTATTGAGTTTTTTAACAACAAAAGCAATCTGCTTTTATGTGAAGATTTTAAAAAAGATGTTTTTTCATCCCCCCGCGATGGAGAATAAGCCCGCAGTCAGCAGGCGCTGGCTTTTTAGAAACTTTGTGGTATTATGGCTGACCAAAAAGCACGAGACCGTTGAGGGAAAGAGAGAAACTATGATCGATGAAATACAATGGGCAGAGTTGTGCGTAAGTGTCCGCAAACAGTATGCGGAGGCAGTGGCGGAGTTTCTGATCGAAGAGGGGTCCAGCAATGGCATCGTCGAGGAAAAATCTCCCGCCGATAAAGATACCGTCATTTTAAAAGCATATATAAAAAATGATGCCGAACGCGACGGTTATGTAAACCGCGTCGCCGACTTCGCAGCAGGGCTCTTTGCCGCTGCCGGCGATGTTGAATCAGTACCCGCCATAGCCGTGAACCTCATACCGGATGAGGATTGGAACAAGAAGTGGAAATCATTTTTTCAGCCCCTCAAAATTACCGACCGGATCGTTATCAAGCCCTCATGGAAGCACTATCACCCACTGGAGGGCGAGATCATCGTCGAGCTTGACCCGGGCATGGCCTTCGGAACGGGTACGCACCCCTCGACCAGCATGTGCCTGAAAGTGATCGACGAGCTTGAGGCCAAGCTTCCTCCGCAGGGCAGCCTGCGCATGCTTGATGTGGGCACGGGCTCGGGCATTCTTGCCATAGCAGCGGCAAAACTCGGCTTTACGGAGGTGGTGGGCGTTGATGTCGACCAGGTTGCTGTTCGCGTGGCGCAAAAAAATGCAGAAATTAACAGCGTAGCTGATAAGGTGGCGTTCTGCAATACGCCGCTCCGGATGCTTAAAGGCAAGTATCCTGTGGTGGTGGCAAATATTCTGCCGCATGTGCTTATCTATCTGAAGGAGCACCTGACGCCGCGGCTTGAAGACGGCGGCTTTCTCATTCTTTCCGGCATTCTTATTGAAAAGGCGCAGGAGGTGAAAGACGCTTTTGCCCCCGACATGCAGTTTTTCAAGGAACTGCACGAAGAGCAGTGGGCCTGTTTGGTTTTTCAGAAGGGATAATGGGCGCGTGTTTGTTCCAATAAAATGCAGGAGCCAGTCCTTAAATCCTGCACTCGCATTATCAGCCCGGTAGAAGGGGTGGCTTTATTCGGGCATGGTTTGAGAGCGGGCTGCGCCTTGCGAAGTGTGGATCAGCAAAGGAAGCTGACCTTTATCTTCGAATTTTACAAAATAAGAGGCATGCCCACAGAGGCGCATTTTTTGTATTGTACAATTTCAGAATTCTGATATTCTGAATTCAAAAAATTATAGAGAATGGGAGGAATCAATGCAGGCCGTTAAAACATTCACATCATCAATAAAAGCTCGTGGCCAGTTGACTATACCCAAACAGCTCCGCACATTGAGCCACCTGGAAGAAGGTCAGATGGTGTCTATTATCCCTGTCGGTGATGCAGTCCTTATTGCTCCCCGGCGTATTGAGCTTGAGGAAGCCCGCAGACAGGTGCGCAGGCTGCTCAGGGAGTCTGGTTTGTCATCTGAAGATCTTTTGGCGGGCCTTGCCGATGAAAGAGAAACTCTTTACAAAGAAGTGTATGGAAAGAAAAAGCGTTAGGATTTTTCTGGATTCAAACGTAATTCTCTCAGGCCTGCTTTCCGACAAAGGCGCGCCGGGAGTAATTTTCGATATTCTCTCCCTCAATCTCCCCTTGTTGACAGCTATAACAGGCCGCTACAATATTATCGAAGTAGAGCGCAATATAAAAAAGAAACTTCCCGCGCTTTTGCCCATCTATAAAAATTATTTTAGTAAAGCTGCTATCAGCATCGTAGCGCTGCCATCGGCAGAAGAAATAAAACTTTTTAAAGGCATTATCAACGAAAAGGATGCACCCGTCCTGGCCTCGGCAGCTAAAGGTAAAGCCGACTTTCTCCTGACCGGCGACAAAAAACATTTTAAAAATCTGAAAACAACCGGCACCTGCAGCTTTACGGTTGTAAGCCCCACGGAATTCATTGAAACAATCCTGCCTGAACTTCTCAAAAAATAACCGGCATTAAGGTGGGCGATCGGAGAAAATTCGGCAATGCAAACAACAGGAATTTGCCCCTTTTTTGTCCAGAATACAAAAACATTACTGCTCTATCTCAAAATTTTTGTAAATTTTTTTAGAAAAGTTAAAAGGGTGTGACACGGCTGGGCTGGCCGTATAAGGGGTGAGGGAAACCGGCGAATTTTGTGAAGAATCATAAAGGCCTGACTACAACATATATTGGCAAGGCCTTTTCTCTATAAACTCCACACTACGTGTCAAAAGATAGATTCGCAGGTGTGCAAGTTTATTGTAGACTACCTCTGGCAATATTCTGACCTCTGTCAATTATCCTTCCGCGGGAATATCCTCGACAATCCGTATCACCATCGTTTTCCCCTTGAGTATGGAGAGCTTTTCGAGCTGGCGTATGGCCTTTTGCAGGTCTGACTCCCTAGCTTCATGCGTGAGCATGAAAATGGAAACGGCGGTATTGCTCGTATCGCGGCCTTTCTGCACAACGGAATGGATGCTGATATTGCTGCGGCCGAGCACGCCGGAAATTTTCGACAGCACGCCGGGCTTGTCCACAGCGGAAAAGCGCAGGTAGTAGCGGGTCTGGAGATCGCTCATGGGCTTGATGCGTATGGCCTGCGGCAGCCTAGTTCCGCAGGGCAGCAGCGGCACGCGGTTTGAAACACCCTTAACGATATTTCGGGCAAGGCTCATGATATCCGCCACAACCGCGCTGCCGGTGGGCATCATGCCGGCCCCGCGACCGTAAAACATGGTGGGCCCCACATCCTGGCCCTGAACAAAGATGGCATTGAAGGCACCCCCTACCTGCGAGAGCATATGCTTTTCTGGGACAAGGCTCGGGTGCACGCGCGCATCCACTTCGCTGCCGTAGCCGCGGCAAATGGCCAGCAGCTTTATTTTGTAGCCAAGCTGACGGGCAAAGTCGATATCAAGGGGCGTGATGCGGGAGATGCCTTCGGTGTATATTTTTTTGGGGTCGGCTTTGCCGCCGAAGGCAAGGGAGAGCAGCACCGTGAGCTTGTGCGCCGTGTCGATGCCCTCGACGTCGAAGGTGGGGTCGGCTTCGGCATAGCCCTTCGCCTGGGCATCATTCAGCACCGCCTTGAAGTCGGCGCCTTCGTCGGTCATGCGGCTGAGTATATAGTTTGAAGTGCCGTTGAGTATGCCGAGAAATCCCGCAATCCGGTCCGAAGCAAACCCTTCCTGCAGAGTTCTGATGATGGGAATGCCGCCGCCGACGCTTGCTTCAAAGGCCACATCAACGCCTGCCCGCCGGGCCGCGCTGAATATTTCCCATCCGTGCTTCGAGAGCAGCGCCTTGTTGGCCGTGACCACATGCTTGCCGTTTGCAATGGCTTGCAGGATGAGCCTGCGCGCAGGCTCGATGCCGCCCATAAGCTCCACGACGATATCGATTGACGGATTGCCGACGATCTCCTCTGCGCTGGTGGTGAGCGTCCCCTTCTTCAGCCTCACGCCGCGGCTGCGCCTGATGTCGAGGTCGGCGATTTTTTTCAGTTCAATGCCCGCGCCAAGACGCTGCTGCAGCAGGCAGGCGTTTTTCTCAAGAATTTTTGCTACGCCCGTTCCCACGGTGCCAAAACCGATAAGTCCGACGGAAATCGTTTGCATGCGCTCTCCTTTGATGCGGTTGTGCTTTTGTGGCGCCTCACCATAACGCAGGAGCCGCTGGTTTGTCAAGAAGGCGGGGCCTGCCTGCAGCTGCCGACAAAATGTTCCGCAAACCCGGGATTTGACGCGAAATGCAGATGCATATACCCCGCCAGCGTATTGTGCAGCCGGAAGCCCTCGTCGAATTCGGCCTTGTCTTTGCGGCGCATGACGCGGTAGGTGCGCTGAATGCGGGCCGGCATGCCGCTGATGGCAGAGTAGTGGAATTCATGGCCGCGGATTTTTTCACCTTCTGCAAGATACGGATGGCCGGGGAGCGCCGCAGCCTCAACATATCCGAGGCGCTGCAAGCGCGGCAGCATGCGGGCCTGAGAAGGGAAAAAGCCTGCCATGGCATGGCTGTTGCCGTCAAGACCGGTGAGTGATTCAAGCAGGTAGAGAAAGCCGCCGCATTCAGCGTAGACGGGGCGGCCGGCGGCGCAGAACGCGGCAATGGCCATGCGCATGGTTGTGTTTTTGCTGAGGGTTTCGGCATGAAGTTCCGGATAGCCGCCAGGCAGATAGAGCCCCTGTATGCTCTCAGGCATGGCCGTGTCTTGCAGAGGGCTGAAAAAAACCAGTTCTGCGCCGAACTGTTTGAGCATGTCGAGATTATCCTGGTAGCAGAAGCAGAATGCCTCATCGCGGGCAACCCCGATTTTGGGGATCAGGGTTCGGGGATCGGGGGGCAGGGAGTGTGCACTATATACCGTAGGGGCAGACCTGTGTGTCTGCCCTGAAATGGCATATTGAATTATCTTATCTACATTAACCGTCTGAGCAATTTGCTGTGCAAGCTGTCCCAAGGTTTCCTGCAGAGCAGTGCGCTCCGCTGCCATCACAAGCCCCAGATGCCGCTCGGGCGTCTGCCATTGCACGTCGCGCGGTATATACCCCAGCACGTCTGCGCGGCATTTCTCCTGCACGCCTGCTTTGAGCATTTCATAATGCGCAGGACTGCCGACTTTGTTGAAAATAATGCCTGCGATATGCACACCGGGGTCAAATTGTTCAAACCCCAGCGCAACTGCGCCGGCGCTGCGCGAAAATGATGAGCCGTCGATGATAAGGATTACCGGCAAGCCGAGCCACTTTGCAATCTGGACGGAAGAGCCTTCATCGCCCCCCCCGCTCAGACCGTCGAAAAGCCCCATGACGCCTTCAACCACGCCGATATCGGCGCCTTCCATGGCGCGATGAAATGTCTGCAAGCAGCAGTCGCGCCCCATCATCCAGCCATCGAGATTGCGCGAGACACGGCCGGTCACTGCAGCGTGATAGCCGGGATCGATAAAATCAGGCCCCACCTTGAAACACTGCACCACAAGCCCCCGGTCGATAAGAGCCCGGGCAAGGGCCGCCGTGATCATGGTTTTTCCGGCGCCGCTGCGCTCTGCTGCGATGAGAAGACCCTGTGGCATAGACCGTAGAATGAATGGGGTTATTGTTGGAAACAGTTTTTTACAGGTTGGGTGAAGCCCGAAAGCAACCGTTGGGTTTCGTTCCTCAACCCAACGCAAAGGTGAACGTAGAGGCTTAAAATTTTAAACCCCTACACTACACATTGCTATAAGGACGAACCCCGCAAATCCATGATTCGGGGTTTTATTCAGCAGGGGGACGATGCCTCGTGCCATTACATGAGAATACTGGATGCCGGCGTCCGCCTGCATGCCGAGAAAGAGACTTTATCGGACTTTTTGTATGCTCTATTTTTTTTGGCACTGGTAAAAAAATATACCTGCGGCTTTTATTCTTCTTCCTCTTCGCACGTTGCCTCGTCGGCCCCCCGGGAAACCACCACGCGGGCCGGCCGAAGAAGTTTGTCATTCAGGAAATATCCCCTCTGAAACTCCGCCATAACCGTATTTTCAGCATACTCTTCGCTCTCCTGGTGAGCCATTGCTTCATGCTTTTCAGGATCAAAAGTCTGGCCGATGGAATCAAAGGGCTTGATCTTGAATTTATCGAGCGTGGCAAGAAACTGCTTGAAAATCATTTCAACGCCTTCGACCACTGCTGCGGCATTAGCCGCGGTTTTTGCCTGCTCGAGCGCCCGTTCAAAATTATCCGCCACGGGCAGAATGTCCAGCGCCATCTTTTCAGCGCCGTATTTCAGAAGGTCGTCTTTTTCCCGGGCAACGCGCTTGCGGTAATTGTCGAACTCGGCCATGGTGCGCAGCAGCCGGTCGGACAGCTCTTTATTCTCCTGTTCAAGCTTCTCTATTTGGCCAACAAGCTCTTCCCGCCCTGAAAGGATTATATCCTGAGCCGCAGGGTGTTCGTCCGCCTGGCTCTTCTCCAAAGCATCGCTGAGCATTTCATCATCGGGCGTCTCGGATGCGTTGTGGTTTTTATGCTGGTTATGATCATGTGCTGGCATGTGTTTTTTGCTTGCAGACACGGTATATCACGCTCCCTGTGGTTCTGGTTTCAGCAACAGCCTGAGTCCTGTTTTTTTAACATAAGGATTAGAATGCTATTGTCAAGTTTTCGAGGAATTTTTTCCGGAAAGATGCATGGCTGATTATCAGCTTTACAAGAGACGGCCGGGCCGGTCAGTTTTTTTTCTCGCTGCGAATTTTTTTCACAATACCTTTGCGCCGCAGCCGGCTGCTGATATCCGGATCCTTATGCCGCATGATAGTGTGCAGATAGGCCTTTTCATTTTCAATGGCCAGCCGGTAAAGATCGTCCTCTATGCCCCAGCGCTGCATGAAATGGGCAGCCATAAACCGATCGGTGCTTTCAAGCTTATTCTTGAAGCGGTCCTCTGCAATCGAATGAAAATCCATAGTCTTGCGCAGGAGGTCTTCTGCGCTGTCAGAGCCGCTTACCAGCCCCTCCTGAAATTCCTGGTACAGGTAAAAAAGTTTTTCAAGATGCGCCCTGTCTGCCATTTGCGCAAGCAGATCGGCTGCGGCGAGCATTTTCCCCAGCAGCTTCACGTCTTGCGACGGCCACATGATGGCGTCGAAGTCTGCGTCAAAGTCCGTGCAGCAGATCATGGTCTGGCAGGCCTGTATATCATCGGCGGTAAAACCATGCTGCCTGCCATAGTGACCGGCAAAATTCATGCTGCGGTTCACATGGGCCGCGGTATGCGTGCCGCCTGCCCCGATAGCCTCATGTTGTGCCGGCACATACCCCGTATCATGCAGCAGCGCCGCAATCAGTCCGAGCTTGACGGCCGGATTGGCCAGCAGCAGCCCTTCTGCAGCCGCTCCGTGAATCAGGCGGATCAGGGCCAGCAGTGTCTCCGCGCAGTGCTGAAAATCATGATAGCCGGTGCTGCATGCCTGATACCCGGGATATGTTCCGGCATACAGGCTCATGGTATCATGAAAAACCTGTATAACGGGGCCGGCATCCACCTCCGGATAAGCTATCTGCAGCACCGCCTCGGTCTCATGCAGTATCTCTTCGGCAGAGTCCATGTTTATAAGGTCATACAGGCGTTTAGCATTCATGCTGCGTCTCTGGATATAGATATAGGCATGTACTCTGTATACGGCTCAATGCCTGCCGGCCTTTAGAAGTTTTTAATAATGGGTATGTTGTGGCTGGTTGCACGATACACGCCATACTTGATTCCCTCAAGGATATAGGCCGATATTCCCCTGTCACATTTCCACCAGGTGCTTTCACTGAACAGTTCATTGGCAGCTCCTGCCGCTTCCACGGCAATACCTGTGCCGTTAAACACCTTTGTAAAAGCATATAGCGCCCGTCGCGTGTGGAAATCATCGGTTACGACAATAATGCGCTTATAGCTGTTTTTGCGGGCCCAGTCCTTCAGGTCCCAGGCCTCATCAAAGGTTGAGGTGGCGCCGCCTTTTTGCGACGGCACATGCGTCAGCTCGCAATCGGCGTGCAGCAGGCGCATAAGAGCCTCCGCCCTGTCTCTGCCCGAGCACGGCAGCTGTGCCGTCAGAGCATTGAACGGCCGTTCTTCCGTCATGAGAATGCGCGGCGCATAGCCTTCCTTGTACAGAGCAATTGCCCTGGGAACGCGCGTTTCAATGATGCCTGAAAGAACGACCAGGGCATCGGCCCCCTTCGTTGCCGTGTGCACGGTAAAAAATTCAGCGTATGCCGTCAGCAGGGGGGCATGATAAGACAAAAAAAGAACCGCACAGGTGCAGCACAAAAGAGCGCAGATGCAGAATTGTTTCATTGCTGCTGCATCCGGTGCGGCCGTTTCAGAGCATGGCAGTTGTGCATGCGGTGACGCTCAACAAGGGTGGACAGTTCATGCTGGCTCAATACTTTTTGTCTCAAAAAATATTCCCCGATGCGGCGCTGCTGCCTGCTCTGCCTGCTTACCAGCGTTGTTTGCTCGATGGGGGTAATATAGCCGATGCGCACGGCGCACTCGCCGAACCGCTCTTCGAGACGGCGCTCGGTAAGTATGCTGACCACATCGCGTTGCGTGAGCATGCCCGATTGCATGGCTATCTGGCCGATGCACGGCCGCAGGGTACGCTGCCATGAAATCGCCTCTATGAGCATGCGCCACGATATGCGTCCGGCATAATACAGATACTGCCCCAGCATCAGATTGCGCAGGGGAATGGGTCCGTGATAAAAATGGTCAACGGATGAGCGGCGGTGACGGTGCTGCTGCGGCTGATAGTGGCTCTGGCCGCAGGGGGGCTGCTTGTTCTGACGGCTGTGCTGATGCGCCCCATAGGTGCGCCGGCCGGCGAGGCCGGGCTCGGAAACGATGCGGCAGGCCTTGTTTTCCACATAGGAAAGGAGCAGTTCATAGGCCTGCTTGACAGTGCGAAACTCTTCCTGAAGCTTGCGGGTAGAATTGCCTATCTGTTTTGCCCGGTCAGGGTGGGTTTCAAGCGCACGTTTTTTATAGGCGGACTTCACGCCGATAGGCTGCAGATAGCGAAGAAACTCCATTGATACATGTACCTGCGATCCGAAAATGGTGCGGCATGCAGCGAAGAGCTCAACAGATGATTCCTGGGCAGCAGACATAGGGCTTGGACCTTTTGGTTAGTGCGAAACTTTTGTAAAAATAACAATATAGTGTACATTTCGCAAGAGAAAAAAGAAAAAGAGAAGGCCTGGAAATCATAAAAAAAGGGGGGGGGACCTGCACGCCCCCCCCTGCACTAATAAAATGGCGGGCGGGATTTTATGCTGCTTTGTTTTCTGATGCGCTTGCCGGCTTTTTGTCCGGTGAGCTCTCAGAAGCGCTTGCTGAGTCACTGGATTCAGCTTTTGAGCCGGTTTCCTTTGCCCCCGATTCCGACTCTTTCTTTTTGTTTTTGCTCCCCGTATTTTTGTCCTTGTTTGCATAGTCGGTAGCATACCAGCCGGTGCCCTTGAGCTGAAACGAGCAGTTGGATATAAGCTTCTGTATTTTGGTGCTGTTGCACTGCGTACATTTCTTTACCGGCTTGTCGCTTGCGCTCAGAAAAACTTCAAATGTCTCTCCGCAGGATTTGCATTCATACTCATAAATCGGCACAGCTTATTCCTTTCTCGTAGCAGTATATAATCAAAAAACCTAAGTAAAAACCAAATTTATATATTTTTATATAAGCATTCGAGAGGTCATTGTCAACCGCAGGTTAGGAAATTTTTTCAACCTGTTCCAGGTAAAGCGCTTCCTGAGCAGCCACCATTTTACAAATATCGAATTCATCAACAAGGACCTGGGCTGCCAGGCCCATCCGGCGGGCTTGCGCCGAATTTTCAAGCAAATAGATTATTTTTTCAGCACTACCGGCAATATCGCCAGGCTCAACGACAAAACCGGTCTGGCCCTGGCGCACAGCCTCCGGCGACCCGTCGGCCCTGGTCACAACCACCGGCAGGCCCGCGCTCATGGCCTGCGGAATGACCCGAGGCAGCCCCTCCCAGCGTGATGTCAAAACAAGTATGTCGCTTGCGTGCAGCAGGCTGGGGATATCCCGCTGCCAGCCGAGCATATGAAACCTGCCGGCACAGGCAGATATTTGCAGTTCGGCTTCCACAGCGCTGCGCAGCTCGCCGTCGCCAGCCAGCAAAAAATGGGCAGCAGGCAGCCGCTCCGCAATGCGTGAGCATACCCTGACATAATCAAGGGGCGCTTTTTGCGGCTTCAGGCAGGCGACCATAATGACAACAGGGGCGTCCTGCGGAACGACAAGCTGCCTGCGCATCGCGGCACGGGCAACTTCCGGATTTTTGAAGCGCCCGATGTCTATGCCGCTGCGGATGAGGCGAACCCTGTCAGGGGTAAAAAGCCCCAGGCTCAGGCCCCGGTCGATATTCGCCTGGGACACGGCAATGAAGAATGACGTAAGGCTGCTGCACAGGCGCTCCAGAAGTATATAGAGCCATCTTACCGGTGCAGGCTGGTAGTCGTTAAAACCATAGCCGTGGATGGAGTGGATGATGACGGGCATGCCCGCGGCCCGTGCTGCAAGGCGGCCCAGTATGCCCGCTTTTGAGCTGTGCGTATGCACAATGACCGGCGCCGGCGGCTGCCCGGCTTTGATTGCTTGAAGGATTTTTTTTATCTGCAGAAACGCTTTCAGGTCCCGCAGGGGCCGCACTTCGCGGACCAGGTCGGGCACCAGGCGGAAGCGGCAGAATGCGGCCGCATCATCAAAAAGATCACCGCCGGGGCCGGCCAGCAGGTGCACCTGAAACCGGTCGGGGTCAAGGTGCGCTGCGGTAAAAAGCGTATTCTGCTGCGCGCCCCCCAGCTCCATTTTCGTAATGATGTGGACGACCTTTGCCTGTATCATGCAAGGGCCTCTGCCAGGCCCCTGCCTTCAAGGATATTGTCTTCCATAGAGCAGTAGGTCCAGGCGCCGTAGCGGCCGGCGGAGATGATGCCTCGTTTTTTGAGCCAGGCAAGCAGCCCCGGCAGGTTCTGCTGCCTGAACCGGTCGAACAGCACATAGCCCGGATTGATGCTGTTGTACTGCTCGGCAACAATGCGGTCGCCCCGCCTCAGTATGCCGCAGCGCCGCAAGCCTTCAAGGGAGGCTTCGCGAAGCTGCGCGTAATCGGGTGCTGCCTCCTGCCGGGCAGCTATTTCAATATAGAGCGAGCTGGTCTTTTTTGGGGCCATGTGTGGCGTAAAGTTC
>JAFGCP010000174.1 GCA_016932595.1 Deltaproteobacteria bacterium | reverse complement strand
AGCTGGCGATCTGGGCTTTTTCTCTCAGCTTATAGCAGGCTACCGCCAGGAGCATAATGTGCCTGAGCTTGATATTGCCGCCGCCCTGGCAAAACTGCTCCAGGGAGATGAGCCGCTTTTATTAACGGAAAGAAAAAAACAGGAAGCCCCAAGGCCTGATGGCAGGCCCCGGCAGGCCCGCGACGACACCCGTCCCCGGCGTGCCATACCGCCTGACAACCCCCGGCAGGCCCGCGACGACACCAGGGCCAGGCGCATTGTCCCGGAGGCAGCCACGGAAAAAGGCATGGAGCGGTTTCGTATTGCCGTCGGCCGCATGCACGGCGTAAAGCCAGCCAATATTGTCGGCGCCATTGCCAATGAAGCGGGCCTTGAAAGCAAGCATATCGGAAGGATTGATATCTATGATGATTTCAGCACGGTTGACCTGCCTGAAGGCATGCCGCGCACTATCTTTAATTCACTGAAAAGGGTCTGGGTTGCCGGCCAGGAATTACAAATCGCCCGGCTGGGCAGCCCCGAAAAACAGCCCTCCGCTCACAAGACACAAAAAGCAGCGCCTGCCGATCTCAAAACACCAAAGCCGCACCCGTTGAGAAAAAAAGATCAGCGCGCCCCACGGAAGATTGATTAGGGAGAGGCCACCCGCAAAGACTTCTTCAGACTGAATCGCTTACTCCCGCACAAGCCGCTCGATGAGCTGAACAGCGGCCTGCACGCCTGCATCATCAAGCCTGCCTGCATGGACAAAACGAACCACCGCCTTTTTGTCAAGAATGATTATATTGCTCTGATCATCCGTTATTTTGAAATCGTTAAACATCCTGCCGTCGGAGTCGGTGTAGATGATGAGATTTTCTTTTTTGGCGGCAGCGGCAACGCGGTTTGCGCAGATGGAGCGGGCAAAGCCGAAAAAGGAAAAGCAGTTGATGACCGGTACGATGGCCGGGCCGGAGCTGTCTGACTGGCGCCAGCGCTGCAGCACTGCCCGCTTAAACGGGCGGTTCACCTCGGCAGTGCCTTTTGTTTCATAGGAGATGACAGCGACGCGGCCGGCGATATCTTTGGATGAGAGAGAGCTTTTTTCAGCCTGCACGGTAAACGGCGGCAGTGTGTCGCCGGGCTGCAAAGCAAAAGCCGCGGTTTGCGACACAAAGAGAAACAGGGCCGCGGCACACACACTGCCGGGCCCTGCATAGTGATACTGGCGATACCGGCTGTTCATGACAGGGGTTTTTTCGACATAAGCGTCGTGGGCGGAGTAAAGGAAATGCCGTGCTTTTTACAGAGCAGATTGGCGGAAATCCGCGCTGATTCGTATATGGTTGGCAGGCCGCTGCCGGGATGCGTGCCGCCGCCGGTGAGGAAGCAGTTAGTAAACTCTTCAAACTGGTTGCGGGGCCGGAAATAGAGCATCTGGCTCCAGTTATGCTTCAGATTGAAGGTTGCGCCGACGCACACATTGTACTGGCTTTCCCAGTCGGCAGGCGTAATCATCTTTTCAACCTCGATGTGCTGCCTGAGATCTTTCAGCTCCGTCCTTTTCTGAATCCGGTCAAGGAGCCTGTCTCTGAAACCGGCCTTTTCAGCCTCCCAGTTGATGCCGCCCCGGTTGTTGGGCGCGGGCACAAGAATATACAGGGCTGATTTTCCCTCGGGTGCAAGAGTCGGGTCGGTGATGGATGCATTCTGGATATAGAAGGAAAAATCCTCTGAAAGTACGCGGCGCACGAAAATATCCTCGACATTGCTCTTGTAATCATCGGCGAAAAAAACATTGTGATGCGGGATGTCGTATACCTTGTCAAGGCCAAGGTAGAGCATGAATGTGGAGCAGGAAAACTCCATGCTGTCGATCCGCTTGTGCGAGTACTTGCGCAGGTCAGCGGGGTCAAAAAGCTCCTTCATGGCATAGCCGAAATCGGCATTGATGATGAACTCGTCTGCCCTGTGGGTCTCGCCGTTTTCAAGCTCAATGCCCGTGATTGCGCGGCCCTTCACGATAAAGCGCTTGACCGGCGCATTCTTCACCACCCGGCCGCCTTCCTCTTCGATGATTTTTTCCATGGCAGAAGAAATTGCGTTTAAGCCCCCCTGCACATGATAAATGCCATAGGCATGCTCAATCAGCGGAATGATGGTGAAAAAGGCCGGGCACTCCCAGGCCGACATGCCGAGATATTTCGCCTGAAACGTGAAGGCCATGCGCAGGCTGTCGTGGACAAAATAATCGCCGAGCTTGTCAAACATGGTGCTGCCCACAGCCAGGTAGGGCACGGCGCGCAGGAGCTTGAGATCGGCAAAATCGGAAAGCCTGGAATAGGGCTTCTGTATGCAGGGAAAGAGGTTTTCAAAGCGCAGCAGCTCGTCCTGCATGAACATATCATAGCCGTCCGAGCTGCCGGGAAACACCGAGGCAAGCTCTTCCTTCATCTGCTGCCTGTCGCCCGTCATCTTCAGCTCGAAGTCGCTGAACTTGAGCCGGTACATGGGGTCGAGCCTGGTCACCTTCATATAGTCTTCAGGCTTTCTGCCCGTCTCTTCAAACATCTCCCGCAAAATGAAATTCATCATGAGAAAGGTGGGGCCCGTGTCGAAGGTGAAGCCGTCGAGCCTGATCGGAGCATTTCTGCCGCCCACCTCGGAAGCTTTTTCATACACGGTGACCTTACAACCACGATGCGCCAGAAGCATGGCACTGGTGAGCCCGCCGGGACCTGCCCCCACTATAATCACTTCTTTTTTGCTCATGGTACAAGCTCCTGCTGTTTTATTTGTCTTAATATTATAGTATTGAATAAAAAAAACAACCTTCTTTTCAAAGATTCTTCCATAGGCGCTGTTGAACAATGCCCGGCTGCGTGCTACAAACAGACATGATGTCACCAATCCGTTTCGGACTGTGCTGCCTGTTTAAAAATGAGCCGATCACGTTCAGACGAACAACGGCAGGATTTTTATTGAAAAAGCAGCCCCGGGAACAGAAAAGCATGCTTGCCGCCCTCTGCCTGCACAATGCCCGCTCACTTCTAACAGCGCTTGCCTATTGCCGCGATCAGGGCATCGGAGACTTCCGCATCAACAGCCAGATACTGCCCCTCAAGACGCATCCGGAAGCAGGCTACGCAGTCAAAGACCTGGCGGGCTGGAGCGATATAATAGATATATTCAAATCATGCGGCGCATTCTGCCGGCGCCATGATCTTCGCACCACCTTTCACCCCGATCAGTTCATCGTGCTCTCATCTCCTGATCCGGACATTGTGCAGCGCTCGGTTGCCGAGCTCGTGTATCAGGCTGAAGTTGCCGGTTGGGTGCATGCCGATGTCATCAATGTGCATGGCGGCGGAGCCTATGGCGATAAAAAAACCGCCCTGAAGCGTCTGGTGCGCGTCATCCGCAGCCTTCCGCAAAAAGTCCGGTCACGGCTCACGCTTGAAAATGACGACCGCGTCTATACGCCTGCCGACCTGCTGCCGGTCTGCCATGCAACGGGCGTGCCCCTTGTATACGATGTGCATCACCACCGCTGCCTGCCCGACGGCCTGAGCGTGGAACGTGCCACGCAGCAGGCCCTTGCCACCTGGAACCGCGAGCCCCTGTTTCATCTCTCAAGCCCGCTTGGCGGCTGGAGCGCCGGCACACCGCGCAGCCATGATGATTTCATCGACCCTGCCGATATGCCAGAATGCTGGCGGGGGCTGCAGATGACGGTCGAGGTGGAGGCAAAGGCAAAAGAGCTTGCCGTGCAGGAACTAATGCGGCATTTGGCGAAATAAGTCAGAAGGCCCCATATCTTCCGGAAAGTAGACCACTTCCCTTTCAAGCATGATACCGAACTGCTCATAGACACGCCTCCGGCCGGTCTCGATAAGCTTTTTCACATCATCGCTTCCGGCCCCGCCCGTATTGATGATCCAGTTTGCATGCTCACGGGAAACCATTGCACCTCCTGAACGCATACCCTTCATGCCGGCATGCTCCAGGTACCAGCCTGCTGCATATTCTGCACCGGCTGGATTTTTAAATGTTGAGCCAAAGGTAAAGCGGCATTTCGGCTGGGTTGCGCGCCGCCGGGCAAAAAGCGCCCGTATATCTGCAAAAACTTGACAGGGCTCGGCATCCCGCTGCTCCGGCAGCCGGAATACGGCTTCAAGAACAATCGCCTGTGTCCGGCACAAACTACTCGTCCGGTAGGCGAACTGCAAATCCCCCTGCTCGAGCCAGCGCTCCTCGAGGCTGACGGGATCAAGCACGCGCGCGCGCAGAAGATGGCAGGCAATCTCCTGGCCCTGACCCGTGCCCGCATTCATACGCACGGCGCCGCCAATGCTCCCGGGAATAACCCCCATATACGCGCAGCCCGCATATCCCTTCCGCGCCAGCGCCGCCCCCAGTTTTATGAGCGGCGCACCCGCACCGGCTGTAACCGTTCCAGCGCTTTCCTGAAATGCTATCTCCCGGAATGCTCCAGAGAGGGCAGCCACAACCCCCTGAATACCGGTATCAGCTATGAGCACATTTGAGCCCCGGCCCAGCACATACAGCGGCAGCCGCCTGTCACGGGCAAAGGACATAACCTGCCGCACATGCTGGATTGATGCGGGAGCAGCAAAATACCGGGCACGGCCGCCGATACCGATAGCGGCATATGCGCTCAGGGGATGATGTTCAAGAATGCAAGAGGGAACCGTCATTATTCATGAACCAAAAGATTAACAATCTTCTGCATTATCCCCTGTAGTTTTTAAAGAGTCAATCCGTTTGCGCTTGACACTGTCACAACTCATGGCCTACACTCTGCCTGCAAGATAAATCTGAGGCACTGCATTCCATGAAAATTCTGGTCACCGGCACCGCTGGATTTATTGGATTTCATCTGGCAAAAAGGCTTCTTGAGCGCGGCGATGAAGTCATCGGCATCGACAGCATCAACGACTACTATGACATCAACCTGAAATACGGCCGCCTGGCCGAAACAGGCATACAGCCGGAGCAGCTGCGCTACGGCATGCCGGTTCAAAGCTCTGCATACGCAAAGCATGCATTCATCCAGCTCAAACTCGAAGACCGCGACGCGCTTCTGGCTGTTTTCAGGGAGCACCGATTCGACTGCGTCTGCCATCTTGCCGCGCAGGCGGGAGTGCGCTACTCACTCACCAACCCCCATGCCTATATCGACAGCAATATCACCGGCTTTATAAATATTCTTGAGGCCTGCCGGCACAATCCCGTGAGGCATCTCTCCTATGCCAGCAGTTCAAGCGTCTACGGCCTGAACCAGGACTTGCCTTTTTCAACCCATCACAATGTCGATCATCCCGTCAGCCTGTATGCCGCAAGCAAAAAGGCAAATGAGCTCATGGCCCATACCTACAGCCACCTCTACGGCATCCCGACCACGGGGCTTCGGTTCTTCACGGTCTACGGGCCCTGGGGCAGGCCGGATATGGCGCTGTTTCTCTTCACCAAAGCCATTCTTGAGGGCAGTGCTATTGATGTCTTCAACAACGGCCGCATGCAGCGCGACTTTACCTATATCGATGATATTGTCGAAGGCGTGATTCACATTATCGACAGACCGCCGCAGGGCAACCCGTCCTGGGACAGCCGGCGCCCCGATCCCTCATCAAGCAAAGCTCCGTATAAAATCTACAATATCGGCAACAGCTCTCCCGTGCGCCTGCTTGATTTCATTGATGCGCTTGAAGACGCGCTTGGGAAAAAGGCTCAAAAAACCATGCTGCCCCTGCAACCCGGGGATGTAGAAGCCACCTGGGCCGATGTTCGGGACCTTATGGCGGATACCGGCTACCAGCCCGCAACGCCGGTACAGGAAGGCATCAGGCGGTTTGTGGCATGGTATAGAGAATATTATAAGGTTTAAAGATCCAGCGCCAGGCGCCTGGCGCCTGGCGCTGAAACTGTAAGCCGACTGGACGCACGCACACCTGCCTGCATCAATCCCGTTGCATATACCGGCAAAAGCTTAAAAAGCTAAAAGAATCCTCGCTGTTTCTGACTAGAGCATTTTTCTAAATACTGTAGCCTGTAAAAAATATCTTCCGAAAACGAAACTCCTATCCGTTCGCCCTGAGCCTGTCGAAGGGCCGACTTTCCGTT
>JAFGCP010000020.1 GCA_016932595.1 Deltaproteobacteria bacterium | reverse complement strand
CGCGCATTTTTCGGCTCATACACAGTGCGCTTTTAAACGACCTGTTTCTCATGGTGCTGGTGGCTGCAGCCAAGCGCTTGCTCAGCCGGGCGGGCTTTTCTGACGCGGAAAGCCTCTTTAACGCTCTCATGTGCGGGGAGGAGGGCATGGAAAGCGTTCTTCCGGTGCGCTCAATCGCCCGCCTTGCTGAACAGGCGCGCCTCCAACCCGGCTTGCTGCAGGAGCTCCGGCAGGCCGCAGCCACGTGGCACCAGAGCGCCCTCGATGCGGCGCTCTCGCATCACCCTGCTTTTGCAGCCGATTTTCAAGAGCATAGCGATCGCTACGGCGACCGCCTGCCGGAGGAGCTTAAAATAGAAACCGAAAGTTTTCGGGAAAACCCCCTGCTGCTGGCTGCTGCCGTTATCCGCCAGGCCGAAGGCTGCGTGACGGTTGCCGGGCTGCGTGAGCGCGAGCAGGCCGTTCGCCGGGAGGCCGAAGCACGGCTTGCCGCAGGGCTCGCCAGGCATCCGCTGCGCCGGCTTGCCGCTGCCTGGCTGCTGCGCAGGACGCGCCAGGGGCTTGCCCACAGGGAAAGCGCGCGGCTTGACCGCGCGCGGGTCATGGGCATGTTCCGCGCTCTTGCCCGCGCTCTTGGCGACGGGCTGTGCAGGCAGGGCGCTATTGCCGCTGCCTTCGACATATGCCATCTGACCTTCGACGAAATTAAGGACTATATCATGGGCACCTCAGTGCTTACGGATCTGAAGACAGTCATAGCGCACCGTAAAGATGAACTCGGGGAATATGCCTGCCGCACGCCTGCCGAGCGGATGATACTGCGGGGAATCGTGTACCGTAACTTTATCGTGCAGCGCGGCCATGCCGGGCATCAGTCCGCACACCGCGATGAAGCGGGAAATATCCTGCTGCAGGGCATTCCCAGCTCGCCCGGCACGGTAACGGCAGAGGCGGTTTTTGTCGATGATCCCGCAGCGGCGCCGCCGGTGGCGGGCAAAATTATCGTCGCCCGCATGACCGACCCCGGCTGGGTTTTTCTCATGGCGGCAGCCGCCGGGCTTATTGTTGAGCGGGGCAGCCTGCTGTCCCATACGGCGATCATCGGCCGCGAGCTGGGCATTCCGACGATCGTGGGGGCGGCAGGCGCCTGCGAGCTGATCAGCTCTGGCATGCCCGTTACCATTGACGGGGCAACGGGACACATCATGCAGGCCTGCCGAGAGGCGGCGTGAGCGGCTATCCGGGTTGTATAAAGAGCGCGCCGGGAAACCGGAAGGGGGAGGGCACATAAAAATATGATCCACATAAAGCCGATTTCAGACAGCCCGGATCTGCAGGAACAGTTCATCCGTTTCGGGGTCGAGTTCCCGAAAAATTTTCCCTATATCATGCCCCGGGGGTATGCGGCCGAGGCAGCGCTTCTGCAGCCCGATAAAAATTTCTTTTTTAAAACCGGGACCTTTCAGGGCTGGGTCGCCAGTGAAGGCGGCAGGGTTGTCGGAAGGATCGCCGCCATGATCAATCCCGGCATGCATTTTGAAAAAGGCCCGGCAGGCCTGGTGGGCCTGTATGAAGCGGCCTCCGACTATGAAGTGACGCGGCTGCTGCTGGATACGGCAGTTGCTTTTTTAAAAGAACAGGGCTGCACCTATATCTGGGGCCCCATAGCTTTTTCGATCTGGCACAGCTACCGGTTCAAGACGGACTGCTGGGAATATCCCCCGTTCATGGGAGAGCCGCAAAATCCGCCGTACTATCCGGGTTTTTTCCAAAAGTACGGGTTTGCCCTTTCAGAGCAGTGGGAAAGCACTCTTGTCGGCCGGGACGGCATGCGGAAGCTCTGCGACAGCCACAGGGAGCAGTATGAGCTGTTTCAAAAGCTCGGGTACCGGGAGGAAACAGCAAACAGCGAAGGCCTCATAGAAAAATGCTGGGAGCTGATTGTTGAAACCTATAAGGGCTTTCCGGGCTTTTCGTACCTTTCCTGCCAGGAGCTTATGACGCTCTATGGAGATATCCCTTATCTCATGGAGAGAAACGGCAGCTTTTTTTTCAAGGACCCCCAGGGCGACTATGTGGGCTTTGTTCTCGTGCTCAATAACCGGGCCAAGGCAGTCAGGGCCATGAACGGCAGAACGGATATGCTGGCAAAGCTCAGGTTTAAGCTCAATGCCGGCAGCTATGATACGGCCATTTTTTACCAGGGCGGCATCAGGTTTTCAGCACTGCGCCACGCGCAGCGGGCAGGCAGGCAGGACAGCGGCACACCGCTGTCTTTGGGTATGGTCATACTCTATCTGGCGCTCCGGGAGATCCTCAAGTCAGACCGCATCTCCTACATGCTCCTGCCGCTCATGCGCAGCGACGCGCCCAACCGCAACTGGGCAAAGGAGAAGTCCGTGAAAACGATGCACTACGGCATGTTCGAATTAAACCTGTGAGAAGCCTGCTGCCGCCTGCAACCACATGCGGGCGGCACAGCATAGATACTGTAGTGAATACTTTTACTGCAATGAGGAAAACATGAACATTGAGCGCCATTATTCAAGCAGGAGGGAAAAAATTTTTGACAGCCTGTGCTACAGGCTGCTGCCGCTGATTCCGCTAAGCGTAACGCCCAATCAGGTGACACTGTTTGGCGGGATCACCTACTGCTGTGTCGGCCCGGCTCTGTATCTGGCCGGCTTCAACAGGCTGTGGTTCCTTGCGGCCGCCGCCGGCCTGCTCATCCATGTGGTTGGCGACAGCCTGGACGGCGAGCTGGCCCGGCGCAGCAACAGGGCATCGCGGGCAGGCATGTTTCTGGACTATTTTATCGACAGCCTCGGCACGAGTTCGGCCTGCCTGGGGCTTGCATGCTCGGGCTATCTGATTCCCCAGCTGGGCATGCTGTGCATGCTGGCGTGGTTTCTGCATCTGGTGACAGCGCTCAGCTCATCCCTGCTGGCAGGCCGGTGGATTTTCCCCCACTTCAGCGTTTTTGAAATGCATATGGCCCTTATCGCGGTTGCGCTGGCCGGCTTTTTTGCGGGTATTGTCCGGTGGAGCTTTCTTGGTTTTTCCTTTACGTATTTCGACATTGCCTGCTGCATCGTCTCAGTATTCAGCCTGGCCGAAGCGCTGCGGCTGGCTGCAGGACTGTTTCATGATCTGTCGGCTCAGCCAAACAGTGAAACATAAGAATGCTGCTTTCAGGGCAGCAGGAAGAGGAGCCTGCTCATGACCACCAAAACCGCAGAGCGCAGCAGCGCAGACAAGCTGCTTTTTACTCCCGGCCCCCTGACCGTCAGCCCCTCGGTCAAGCAGGCCATGCTGCGCGACCTGGGTTCGCGCGACCCCGAATTCATCGGCATCGTGGCTGACATCCGGCAGCGCCTTCTTGCGCTGGCCGGGGTGGCTGATGCGGGCTATGAAGCAATACTTATGCAGGGCAGCGGCACCTTCGGCATTGAGGCGGTGCTGTCCTCCTGCATTCCGGCCGGCGGCAGGCTGCTCGTCATCGTTAATGGCGCCTATGGCCGCCGCATGGCCCTGATTGCCCGGGCTCATGGCATTGCCTGCAGCACCCTTGACTTCGATGAAAATGCGTGGCCCGACTTTGCCGCGGTCGAACAGGCAGTGCAGGCGGACGGGGCCTTTACCCATATCGCCATCGTGCACTCGGAAACCACCAGCGGCCTTCTTAACCCCCTTGCGGAGGCGGGCGAGCTTGCCCGGCGCAACGGCCTTGTGTTTATTGTCG